>JAHEMU010000004.1:0-2840 GCA_024643485.1 Cytophagales bacterium | reverse complement strand
ATCATGGCTGTGATAACACCGGCGAGATAAGCGAAGTTTTCCTCATCTGAGTTCCAATTTCGTTTTGGACCCACATGTTCATGACAAAGCATGCTCACCCTTTTCAACTTCATAAAGGTCGGCGCATTCAATTAGTGTTTTCTCGTCATTATAAAGCCAAATTGAAGCTCTTTTTACATTAATCGCTTCTGTTAAGGTCTCTGTAATTCGTTGGAAGGATTAAGGTAAGTCACGATAATCGAGTACGTGCATTTATCCCTCCAAGCTCACCTGCTTTCAAATAATAATCAAATCAGTTTTATCCATTTGTTTTATATTTTAAGGCTAAAAATAATTTCAATATTTTTAAAACTGTAAAAACGCCCCAAACTTACCATTTTGATAGAAAGAAAGTCGTGTATCCTTTTCCTCCAATATAAACTTTACTTCATGTAATTCTGGTAAAATCCAACCGATTGCCCCACCTATTATTCCACCTGTTAAGACATCAGTAAAAAAATGTTTCCCTGCTTTCATTCTTAATATTGCCATACTCACGGGCAAGACAATAGCGCCTGATATTGCCAAACGTTTATTTATAAGCCCCATGTCCGATAGTGACTTAAAAGTAAGAACAGCGAAAAATGCAGCGTTGGAAGTGTGTCCGGAGTAAAATGATAGCCGCGCATCCACCTCATTTGCCTCGTACAACAGCTGATTTTCATATAAAAATGGTCGAGGGCGTTTTACTGTTAGCTTTATTAAATCGGCCATTCCTTGATTAAGCATATAACCTTCCAAAGCCAATAGCACTAATGGTTTTCTATCCATTTTCTCTGGCAAAAAGGCTAAAACTCCCACGGCACCTAGAATTTCTGTACCAATAAAGATATCACTTATGGTGTGCGCCTTTTCTGAAAAATTATTGGGCAGGAACCATTCATCTAATGGGTTAATCACTGGTAAATTTTGCAAATCCAAAGAAGAAAGTGGGGTGGTTTGATGTTCCCAAATGCGAGCACTCGTAAGTGCTGAAGCTCCTATTAAATACAGAGGCACGTCTAATTTAGGTGTCACGTGATAGGATTGCGCATGTCCATTGAATAGAATCAGCACAAAAAAGACAAAAGGTGGTACTTTTTTCATAGTTAGCGCCACTTTTAAAGTAAATCCCGATTCCCAACACAATACTGGGGAATCGGGATTGTCATTGTTCCTAGCAGATTAATCAATCTTCCGCTTCAGGGTTTTCTGAAGCTGCAAGCAGCCAGGCTTTCATGTACTCGGTTATATCACCATCCAGAACAGCTTGAACGTCTGTTCTTTCGTATTTAGTTCTGGCGTCTTTAATTAATTTATAAGGATGAAGCACGTAATTTCTAATTTGAGAGCCAAAATCAATATTCATTTTGGTGCTTTCAATTTTATCCCGTTCTTCATTTCTTTTATCGATTTCAAGTTGATACAATTTTGACTTCAACATTTTCAAAGCCTTTTCTTTGTTTTTCAACTGAGACCTTTCCTGCTGACATTCAATCACAATACCACTTGGTTCGTGGTGTAAACGCACGGCAGTTTCCACCTTGTTCACATTCTGCCCGCCTTTTCCACCTGCTCGGTAGGTATCCCATCTCACATGGGCTGGGTTTATTTCAATGGTAATGGTATCATCCACAATAGGATAAACATATACTGAGGCAAACGAAGTATGTCTTCTTCCTCCGCTATCAAAAGGTGAAATCCTTACCAAACGATGAACACCAATTTCTGATTTCAGATACCCGTAAGCGAACTCGCCTTCTACTTCAATGGTTGCGGATTTTACCCCCGCTACATCACCATCTTGGTAGTTGACTTGTCGTACAGCATACCCTTCCTTTTCTCCCCACATGAGGTACATGCGGTTTAATATCGAGGCCCAATCTTGGCTTTCGGTTCCCCCTGCGCCGGGGTTAATTTCAATCATGGCGCTGAGTTGATCCTCCTCTGAATTTAGCATCCGCTTAAACTCCAAGTCTTCGACCATTACCAAGCATTTATTGTACTCAGCGTTTACTTCTTCTTCAGAAACTTCATCCATTTCCCAGAATTCATTAAACGTATCGAGATCATCCATTGCATCAAGGACTGCTTTAAAACTATTTGTCCAAGTTTTCTTTTGCCGAATCCCCTGCATAATCTCCTCCGCTTTTTTGGGATCGTTCCAAAATTCCGGCTGTGCTGTCACCAGCTCTTCTTCTTCGAGTTCTTTTACCTTCTTATCGTAGTCAAAGATACCTCCTCAAGGCATTAACACGTGCCTTTAGATCTTTCAATTGATCTGTAGTCATAGTTTATTTATAATTTAAAAAGCAAAAATAGCAGAACTTACCTTGTAAAAAAAGGGGAAGGTTCATATCAATTGAATCGAATCGACTTAATGGGTTCAATTCCTGAAATAATTCGAGTCGGCAAGAAAACAACTACTGAAACGACTCCTATCGTGAGTAAATTGAGAATTAGAATGATTGAAAAATCCCAAGCGATTGGCACGAAAGACATATAGTAATCGTGTGGATTCAGTCCAATGATTTTAAATTGATCCTGTAAGAAACAAAATCCAATTCCCAATAAATTTCCAAGCAATAGTCCTTTAGTAACTAATTGAATGGCGCTAGCTGAAAATATTTTTCTGATGAGTCCATTTTTTGCACCCAGGGCTTTGAACATTCCTACCATCGAGGTCCTTTCCATGATAAGAATGATGATGATACTCACCATATTGATACATACGACAAAAAGGATAATGCCCAAAAAGATATTCACCTGTCTACTAATCAAATCAAGCCATTCAAATACTTGCATGTATTTATCGCGAACAA
>JAHEMU010000206.1 GCA_024643485.1 Cytophagales bacterium | reverse complement strand
CTATGAACAGGTGAAACAATGGGAAGATTCCCGCTGGCAAAAGCGAGGTGAAGCTTATGACGCTTTTAAAGAAAAGCTAGCTGCTCGATTGTTAGAAGCTCTGTATCGGGTAGAACCTCAACTGAAAGGGAAAGTGAGCTATTATGAATTATCCACACCATTAACTACTGTGCATTTTATGAATTATGGTCAAGGGGAAATTTACGGAATTGACCACACCCCTAAACGATTTCACAATAGCAAACTAGTTCCCAAAACGGAGATCCATAACTTTTATCTGTCGGGGCAAGATATTGTAACAGTAGGAATTGCTGGAGCTATGGCATCCGGATTACTTACCGCTTCATCGATCATGGGGAAAAATTTAATGAAAAAGGTGCTGTAGCTTTACCGTACCTATTTCCAGAGTTAGTAGATTATTATTGTTTTAATAAGCGGGCGTGTACTTTTCGTCCTCCTATTACTACCATCTCTATAATTTCATTTATATCCTTTTCTGCGGTCCGGAAATTGACAATACAGGCTCTCATACAATATTTTTCACTAATGATAGCATTGGATAAGAACACTTCTCCCCCCTTTTGTAATTCACTCAACAACTCGTCGTTTAACTTATTTAAATACTCCAAATCGGATAAATCATGATGGAGAGGTACGTATCTAAAGGTTGCAATACTCAAATTTTGCGTAAGCGCATCGATCTCTGGGTGAGCATTGGCCAAATCGAACATCATTTTTGAGAGCGCAATATCTTCGCTAATTAGCTTCACATACCCTTCCCTTCCAATTTGCTGAAGCGCCATCCATACTTTCAGTGCGCGAAACCCTCGGGAATTCTGTAAGCCATATTCATAAAAATTATGTGTTGTTTCTCCCTCCATATTATCAAATTTGTAATACTCAGGGTGTGAGCTAAAAGTATTAATCAAATGTTGCGGGTCTTTTACTAAAGTGCAACCTGCTTCTAGCGGGCTATATAACCACTTATGTGGATCCAAAGCGATTGAATCAGCTCCTTCCACACCCTCAAACATGGATTTCAAAGAGGGAATTACCGCGGCCGGGATACCGTAAGCCCCATCGATATGGAACCACATATTGTGCTTTTTACTGATCTCGTTCAACTTATTTAAATCATCCACAACACCAGTGCTCACATCCCCCGCAGTTCCCACTATCATCATCGGGTGATTTCCGTTGGCCAAATCACTAGCGATCCTTTTTTCTAAAGCCATGATATCCATTTGATTCGTGGAGGTAGTTGGAATCCATCTGATCGCATTTGATCCCAATCCAAATAAAATGGCTGCCTTATCCACCCAGGTATGGGTAGACTTCGAACAATAAACAGTTAATTTTTTATCACTATTTGAAATTCCTTCTTCCTTAATACTCTTTGGAGCTTTTTCAGTTCGCCCAGCAAGGAATCCAGTGAAATTCGCCATGTTTCCACCGCTCACAAGAATCCCGCCATAGGAGGATGAAACCCCAATAAATTCCGCTAACCATTTTACTGTTTGTTTTTCGATCTCTGTTGCAATTGGACTTAAAATTTGGGCGCCAACATTTTGATTTATTGCCGAAGCGAGCAAATCAGCCAAAATTCCTATAGGAGCTGGCGAAGAGGTGATATATCCCATAAATTTAGGGTGACTATTAAAAAGAGAGTTTTTTAATAACAGCTCGGTGGTATACGACATCAACTCCTCTGGCGACCTCCCTTTTTCGGGGAAAGTGGTCTGCTCCAATTGTTTTTGCAACTCACTTGGTGTTTTGGCTGTAGTGATTGGATTTTGATCAACCGTTTCAATGAAATTAGCAATCTGATCAATCAGTTGATATCCTATTTTTTTGAATTGAGATTTATCTAACTCGATGGTATTTGAACGCAATTTCATTTAGTCTAAAGTTTAATGTAAAATACAGTAATCGTTGGGTGATGAAATCAATGGAATTAACCATTTTTTATCATAGGCCCCATTCTCCCCTTTTAAATTTAATCATAATTCTTGCAATTATATATTAATCCCTTGGTTTCTATTACTGATCGAATTTTGTAATTTACCAATCTCAATTAACTATTTCAGACGTCATGAAAATATGCTTTACTCTCCTTGTTGTATTATTCTTTGGATTCCAAACTAGTAACGCCCAAAAGAGTATTCAAGAAAAATTAGGATACTCCAAGGAAACAAAACTGCTCATTTTACATGCCGACGATGCTGGCGTGTCACATGCTGTAAATGCCGCGACTATTTCAGCTTTTGAAAGTAAAAGTATTACGTCGGCGAGCATCATGGTGCCCTGTCCTTGGTTTCCTGAAATAGCCGCCTATGCAAAAAACCATCCTGAATTGGATTGGGGCATACATCTTACATTAAATGCTGAATGGAAAAATTACAAATGGTCGGGTGTTTTGCCCTCTAGCCAAATCAGCAGTCTTTTAGATAAGGACGGCTATTTGTATTCTTCTGTAGAAGAGCTACTTCAAAATGCTAAATACGAAGAAATAGAGGCCGAATTGAGAGCGCAAATTGAACGTGCAATGGCGTTTGGAATAAAAATATCACACCTTGATAGCCACATGGGTAGTCTGTATGCTAAACCTGAATTAACTGAATTATTTCATCAATTAGGTGCGGAATATGGGATTCCTACATTTCAAGCGATGAATTTACCATATCTAACGATTAACAAAAATAATGTATCCCTTGATATGGTTTTTATGGCCCAACAAATGTCTGAAAACGAAGGGACAACCTTTTACGATAGCATAATTACTAATCTTCTAAAACCCGGGCTGAATGAATTGATCTTTCACCTAGCTTATGATACAGATGAAATGAGGGCAGTGACCATTGATCACCCTGATTTCGGTTCTAAATGGAGACAGAATGATTATGATTACTTTACCAGCGACCACTTTAAAAATTTGATTAAAAAGAATAAAATTAAGTTAGTCACCTGGCGAGAGATCAAGAAAGTAACCATGGATTAATTATTGCTTTTTCTCCCTGTTTTTTAATCGATATTCATCCTTTTCTTTGCTTTCGCGAACCATATCCTCTACGTTATCCATTTCTGGCGACTCTTCAAGCGCTTTCCAGTCGAAGGTTTCGTCAAATGGATCAAGAGCCGTTTGGGGTACAAATATTCTGGGATCAACTTCCAATGCATTATAGGGGGTAAAGTCTGGCGTATCAGTAAAGAAATCCGCAAAATCGCTGGCTCCGGCATCGTATTGATTTAAGTAAGGCATACCCAGGATATTCCAAAAGGTTTTAAAGATACTTCCGAAACTGTAATGCACATGACTCACATAATTCCTTTTCACCCAAGGCGATGCTAACATAAGCACGCTTCGATGAGCATCGATGTGATCGACTCCATTTTGCGCGTCATCTTCGGTGATTACGATCAACATGTCTTTCCAATACGGAGTTCGAGATAAGTATTCAACAATTCTCCCTACAGCCAAATCATTATCTGCCATATAACTTTCGCGAAAAGGAAAGCCCGCCTCCGGACGTTCTCCTGCACCGTGGTCATTTGGGATAATAACGGTAATTAAAGAAGGCATTTTTTCATCACTATTTATCCATTTGGAATCAAACTCTTTGATAAATTGATCGATTCGGAATTGATCGGGAATCGCCATATTATATGTTGGGTACATTTTTGACGTCCTGCTGTACAGCGGTTTCGGTAATGGATAATTGATAAATTGCTGAATCCCTGTGTACTTAAATTCCGACTTATACAACGCAGGTTCAAACATCACGCTAAATCCGAAATTATAAAACTCTTTATTATTTCGCTCCAAATGATCCCACATCGATCCTGCTTCATTATAATCCTCCGGGTAAATCGCTCCTGCAGTCCCATTCATCCCGAATACGCCAGGCGCTTTTGAATCCGATTTAAAATCGCGATTTCCTCCATAACTAGCTGCCGTGGAAGTCTCACACCACTCGTTAGGATAGGTATTTACCAACCATCGATGCCCATCCGCAGAAACATCTGAATCCACATAAAAATTATCCGAGAAAGCAAATTTACGCGCGATAGAAAGGTGGTTCGGCATGATGGTGCTATTTTCACCTGATTGAGACTTGTCTCTATTTGAAAAAGTACTGTTTTCACCATATCTGGCTAAGGAGGGATCGCCTTTTGCATTGGTTAACTGGCCAAAAACTTCATCATAGGTTCTATTTTCTTTCGAAATAAATACGATGTGTTTAATTGGACTTTCTTTTTCTCCGGGATACAAAGGAATGGGATTGTTTGTCCTTGCCTTAAAGGTAGGATCATCCGATTTGATGAATTTAAAATTGTTAGTCAACACCACAGAAGTCATTTCTTTCAGATCTTTATCAGAAGGAACATCCACAATTTGCAGCGCTCCTTTCATCAATGAACCTATGTAACTTCCTTCCGGACCCACTTTAAAGTTTTTACCTCCATTCGGACCGCTTCCAAAACCTTTTGCATTGGCAATGATTAACTGTTTACCGTCTGCACTTACTTCCACCTTGGAAGGGAACCAGGCAGTGGGGATATGTCCTACCACCTCAAATGTAGAAATGTCGATGACTCCAATCGCATTTATACCTGATTCGGCCACGTATAGTCGCTGTTGATCTGGGCTTATGGCTAAGCCAAAAGGTATTACCCCTCTAAATTGCTTCATTCTCGGCTCAGGTTTTAATGGAATGGTGGTAATCACTGAGTCCTGATCGATAGAAATGACAGAAATATTATCGTTATTCCCATTACTCACAAATAAATAATCGTCTGTGGCAACAATTGAGTTAGGGCTTGAGCCACCAACTGCGGGGATTCCTTCAACTAACGATCCTACTAAATGTCCTGTTTTAATCCTAGAAACAACTTTAGGTGAAGCTAAATTTTCGATATCAATCCCAAAGACCGAAAACGATTCAATGTTATTTGGGTCACCCAGTCCGGCAATAAAAACGGTGTCGTTCTCAATTCCCTCTTTCATTTCCTTTGAATCGTAGGCAAAAGCGGGAAAATCAATTGATTTTATGTTGGCCTCATCGCCTTTTCCATCTTTGATATAGGCATATTCGAACATCCCGACATTGGCCACATAAATTCGTTTTTCATCCGGAGTGAGGCAAATGCCGAATGGATATCTACCCACGGGAATCGACTGAATCAACTGTTTTGATTCAACGTCAATCATTGCAACTCTAAATCCTATTTGATCAACCGCAAACAACGTTTTTCCGTTTTTACTCAACACTAAGTCCCCAATATATCCATGGGTATAATCTATGCTATCCGATTTAAATGAACAATCGATAAAACCGTTGGGTGTTCCTGTTTCAGAATCAAAAAGAAACACCTTATTTTCTTGTCCACCCGCCACATAAATCATTTTACTATCTGGTGAAATAGCTAACCCCATAAAAACAGATGCTAACACACCATCATCGGTAGAGGGGCCCGGTGGG
>JAHEMU010000205.1 GCA_024643485.1 Cytophagales bacterium | reverse complement strand
TACACATTGCACAAGTTCCACCGCCACCGCAAGCAGAAGGTAGAAATATTTTCTCACTACCAAGAGTAGATAGAAGTGAGGAACCCGCAGAAGTTACAATTGGATTATCGTTGTCACCGTTAACGAAAATATTAACAGGACCAGATTGAACCAATTTGGCTTGTGCACCTAGAAGGACCAAAACCAAAAGGATGATCACAATTGAAAAGGCAATTATCGAAGATATAAATACTGCACCCATGTGTTGAATTGAGCTTAGTTTGTAAAATAGTTTTCAGACCACAAATATATTATAATTGGGATGATATAGGTAAAAAGATTGACTAAAAAATCACCTAAATATCACATCTAACAAAAAAGGCCCATTTTAAATAAAAAGGGCCTTTTTTGTTAGATTATTAAGTAATTACTTCAAACCATTCGCTGCTTTTATGTAATTTTCAATAGCACCTGTCATGGAAGGGGCATTTGGTTGTGGAGCCTCAATGTCCAAAATCAGCTCGTGATCCTGTACAGCTTTTGCTGTTGTAGGTCCAAATGCAGCAATTCTAGTGTCATTTTGCTTAAAGTCAGGGAAATTCACAAAAAGTGAATTAATGCCAGATGGGCTGAAAAAGGCAATGATATCGTAATATACATCGTCCAAGTCACTCAAATCTGAAGCTACAGTTCTATACATGATAGCTTCTTTAAAAGTGAACCCATTTTCATCCATATAGCTCGGAATATCATCCTTTCTAATATCAGAACATGGATATAGATATTTCTCGGTTTTGTGTTTCTTTATGATTTCCAAAAGATCTTTAGCTGTTCTATGTCCAGTAAAAATCTTTCTTTTTCTGATGGTGATATACTTTTGTAAGTAGTATGAAGTCTGATCTGTGATACAAAAATACTTCATATCTGCAGGCACCTCAATTTTCAAATCAGCACATATCCTGAAAAAATTATCCACTGCATTTCTGCTTGTAAGAATAATCGCTGTATAATCCAAGATATTGATCTTCTGCTTCCTAAAATCTTTAACAGGAACCTGTTCTACTTGAATAAATGGTCTGAAATCAATTTTTATTTTGTATTTCTGTGCCAATTTGAAGTAAGGAGAATTGTCATCTGAAGGCTTTGGCTGTGAAACCAAAATACTTCCTACCTTTTTCATCCTTTTCTTTATTACGTCATCCATTGCTTTTCCTATCTCCGTATTTTCAGTTTAAAAAACAAAAATTTTGGCTAAATATAACATGCCAAAAAACGGTATTATTTCTGTCGCGCAAAGGTATGAAAATAAATGGAAAAATTTAAAATGCAGTTCATTAATAAGTTTTAGAAACAAAAAGAAAGACCTTATGATGAAAAAAAGTAAAATTAATCGATCGATCGTAATGGGTAGCAAATCTGCAAAATTATTCCAAAACATACCTATCGAAATAACCGTCAACACCATTATAACTAAAAGGGTAATTCTTAAATAGTTGAAATAATGAAAGGTTAAAAACTTATTGAATTTAAATATAAATGAAAAGACATTTAAAATAAGGACCTTCAGCACCATGAGTACACTAATAATCATCACCCAATACAACCAATCAACCACATATACCCCCAGGGTATTTTCCGCTCCTAATTGAGCCGCTTGATATAACACCATGATAAATGCTGACATACCAATTATCATTAAAAGAAATACGACCGACACCGGGTTTCTCAATTTATTTCGAAATAAATTTTCATCCCTATTTCGAATTGAAAATATAAATCCTATTCTGAAATATTCATTTATTTCCTTACCTATTACCGCTTTTATCAATGAAAACATGATCAGAAAAAATACAATCATCGAATTGATAAAGGAAGAAATCCCCATTTTTTCCCTTGCCAATACTTCATGAATTTCACGGTTTTTATTCACTCGAATCAACTCGACTTCTATGCTTTGCTTGGCATTCATAAAAATGGTAAACAACCATTCCTTTTTAAAATCTTTAGGAAGCTCATCGAAAGTAAGCCCATACTCTTTACCGCTAAATATTAGCTGGTTATTTCGAAAAATACTGAATAACTCAGGCGAGGAAATCTTCAATTTGGCATCAGTCAGGCGTTCTCGCTGAACTTTCAAATGATATATTGTTTGTTCTCCTTTGCCTTCTTGCTTTACCTCGGTCAACTCTGAAGAGATATTCTCAATCAATAGAGAATCTAGACCTTTACAGATCGAGGGAGTTGTTGCCAGAAAAATGCTTATTGTAAAGAGTAAACGAACCATTGGGGTCAAATTTATTAGAAATTTACTATATAACCGACATGCAGAAGACTTTCCCCCAAATTAATTCTTTCACCAGCTTCCTTTCCATACGCCAAAACCAATTGAAGCATGCCCTTTCCGGCTTTTAAATTTCCTCCTCCTCCAAATGAAAAATAGAAATTTGGAACACCCTCCATTTCTAATATGGCTTTATCTGAAAACACGAATAGGTAGGTTCCTTCATCCAATAAATTCCATTTTAATTCACTATTCAAATAAAGATATTTAGGTGTGAAAAACTCATTTTCTTTAAAACCACGAATATTAGAAATCCCCCCCAACATAAACATTTCATTTCTAAAAATAGTCGGCCCAAAAACACCACCAAGATTTAAATGGTGACTTGTTTCTAACCTACTTCGCAACATTTTATTATAAGTTGCCTCCCCTATAACCTTAACGTGAGTTTCTTTTGAATCTATTTCCATTAGATATGCATCGGGAATATCCGGGTTGTCCTGCAAAGCTCTACGCCCCACATAAGTGCTCAAATGAACATTCAGGGTAGTGAAAAACGTCTGAAAACCCAGCCCTGCCCAAACCGATTGCTGATCTATAAACTGAAGCTTATTTTCGATATATGAAGGATTTTCAACAAGACTCCCCTGCTCCAACACTCCCAAAAACTGCATGGCAGCCACCGGACTAATTGGTGAAAACAATCCTCCTGAAAATCGCACATTTGAAAAACTGCTATCAGCTTTAAACAATTCAAATTCTAATTCCCCATTTAGTTTTTTCTTAAATAAGGCCTGATGTTGGTATTTTATATGCATCCGTTGAGTGTTTACCCTCAAACGATTCCATTCAATTTTTAAACTTTTAGGCGTATCGAATAACTCTGGAATAAGTAAATTCAGATATCCCATTAAAACAGTTTTGTTTAATTCTTGCGAATAATAACCACCCATTAACCCATCAAAAAGCCCTTTTTCTTGTCGTTTTAAGGGGATATTCACCTGAGCAAAGGAACTGTCGTATACAATGGAAATATCACCTTGTATCTGATACCCCAATGATTTAAAAGAGGGGTTTAGTAGATTTATTTTACGTTGATCATATTTTTCACCAACAGTAATTCCTGTGTAAGCCGACAGCCATTTCTCAGAAAGAACCGACCCAGAGGAAGTAACTTTTCCAAACATCATTTCCTTTCCCACATCAACAGTGAATTTGCCTTGAATGAAACTTCCGATTATTTTTTCTGTAGAAAAATTGACCTTACAAAAAGGATAGCCTAGTTGCTCAAAATGCTTGATAATATCATCCGAAAATCGATGAATTTCCTCCTCGCGAAATGGTTGATTGTCGCCCAATAATCTGATTGCCTCTGGTTGAAAACTTTCCGGGATGCCTTCCATTCCCGTATTTATCATTAAAAATCGCCGACCTGGTTTCAGTTCTGCAATCCCCTTATTTTCATGAAACTCTAACTCTGCTTCTATATAACCCTCATTTGCCAACTCCCGAGTAATATGATTTATTAAATCTTCACAATTTTCTTTTGTGCAAGAATATTCCCGATACTTTTGAATAATTTCGCTAATCAACTGATCATCTGATTGATATACAATCGTCACACTCGTTTGAGCATTCAAAGAAAGCGTGAATGTGATGGAGAGAAAAAGGAATAAAAAGCGCATTCTTATGAATTATAGTTACTTTTATTAATCACAAATCTACTACTTTGGCCGGACTCTATATTCATATTCCTTTTTGTAAGCAAGCTTGTTACTATTGCGATTTTCATTTTAGTACCTTACTAAGAGAAAAAAGCAACTTGTTGGAAGGGATTAAAATGGAGGCAAAATTAATTAAAAATCCACTTGATTATCGGTTTGAGACGCTTTATTTCGGTGGTGGAACTCCAAGTTTATTGAGTATTGATGAATTTAAAGACTTATTAACGTCTTTAAAAAGCACCTTCGACCTATCTAATTTAAAAGAAATGACTCTGGAGGCAAATCCAGACGATTTAAGCCCTTCTTTTTTAAAAGATCTAAAATCGATTGGTTTTAACCGCCTCAGCATTGGCATTCAAAGCTTTCATGACGAGGTGTTAACAAACATTAATAGGGCCCATAATTCTCGCCAAGCAACTCAATGCATTCAAGACGCCAAAGCAGCGGGGTTCAACAATTTAAGCTTAGATTTAATTTATGGTTTGCCCGGAAGCTCATTCGAAATCCTTCAAGAAGATTTAAGAAAAATTGTTGAAATTAACCCAAACCATGTTTCAATTTACGCGCTAACCATCGAAGAAAATACTGTCTTTGGAAGAAGAAAGAAGAAAGGCCTTTTAAATTCCCCTGAAGAGGAAGAGGAATTCAGGCAGTTCAATTATATTATGGAAACGCTGCAAGAGGCGGATTATATACAGTATGAAATAAGTAATTTCGGAAAAAAAGGATCGTTTAGTCAGCACAACAATTCCTATTGGAAATCAACCCCTTACCTGGGACTGGGTCCTTCTGCGCACAGTTTTGATGGAGAAAATCGATGGCATAATTTACCTAACAACTCCCTTTACCTAAAAGAAATAGCAAAGGGCCTCCTACCACGTCAAATGGAAGAGCGCACTGCCAATGATCGTTTGAATGAATACATCTTCACCTCCTTACGAACGTTAGATGGGATGAACATGGAGCTTATTCTCCAAAATTTTGGAGTTGATATCAAGGGAATTTATCCATCGAAAATAGCATTATTATCAAAAGAAGGAATCATTGAACAGCGGAATAATCATCTTGTTCTCACACAAAAGGGTAAGTGCCTAGCTGATCAAATTGCATCAGATTTTTTCTTGGTTGAGGATTGACAACTTTTTTACTAATATTGTACTATGGCACCCGAAGAAAAGAAAGTACATATGCTTCTAAAGTCTGTGATTTTCCATTATCACGGACTGGATGATGAAGAGCGCGAAAATTTGGAAGAAACTGCCAATAAATTGGAAGCACATAAGGAGCTGGCATGGGCCAATCAATTTATTGCTGAAGACTATCTTACCTCTTTCGAACGCGCCAGAGAATTTCTTAATGTTTCAATTGGCGATTATTCAAAAAAGAAAAGGGTGGAATACATCAATATGGTATGGGAAGCGAATAATTTAAAGGGTTTTGTAACGGAACTTGAAGTTACCGCCATGTTGAAGTTAGCCCGCGATTGGCGTGTAGAAGTAGAGCTCACCGATCTGATTCGCAGAAAACTGGCTCTTTAG
>JAHEMU010000204.1 GCA_024643485.1 Cytophagales bacterium | reverse complement strand
CTTCTACACTTTTAAAATCTCCAGGACTAGACACAGGGAATCCCGCCTCAATTATATCCACACCCAATTCTTCAAGCGCTAAAGCTATCCTAACTTTCTGTTCCGTATTTAGCTTACAGCCCGGAACTTGCTCTCCGTCTCTTAAAGTAGTGTCAAAAATATAGATGCGATCGTCTTTCATTTTAAGGCCAGTTAGGTAAATTAAATTCCAAAGCTATTATAAGGAGCGGCCCTACAAGAAACAAAAAATGAATATTTTTACGTAGTCAAATATTTCAAACTGTTTAAAATTACTATATTTGATATGATTTAGCCAAATATAATTACGATGCCCAGAGATAAATCCATCGCGCTATTTAACCTAGTGAAATCGTTGAGTAAAAACGAAAAACGCTACTACAAAATTTACGCTCAGCGAGGAGGGTATGAAGACACTAAAGTAACTAAATTTTTTGATGCATTGAGCAATCAAGAAAAGTATAACGAAGATAAAATACTTTCCGAAAACCCCGACTTTAACCCACAACAACTCTCCAATATGAAAGCCGAGTTGTATAAACACATCTTGGAGTCTCTTCGATTATATCACGATGGCAAAATCATAGACATTAATATCAGGAAACACATCGATTTCGCTCAATTACTCATTGACAGATCGCTATATAACCAAGCCTATTCCCAACTTAAAAAGGCCAAAAAAGCGGCAACAAAACATGATAACTTAGAATTACTATTAGAAATAAGCCGATTAGAAAAAAGAATTCTCTCTTACATCATTGATAATGAAAATCAAAAACGTGTAAACGCCATAGTTGCAGAAGTAACCTCCTTGAATGAGAAAATCAATCGGGTTAACTTATTGTCAAACCTAGAATCCAAATTAAACTCTCTGTATAAAAAGGTAGGGTTTATTCGCGACAAAAGGGACCACCGGGCTATAGAGGCCTATTTAAATAAAAACATGCCCGAATACAACGAGACCGTCCTCTCCGATCTTGAAAAAATCCATCTCTACAACCTTTTTATAGGGTATTTCTTCTTTATCCAAGACTTTCAGAGTGGTTATAATGAAGCGAAAAAACTGTACGAATTATTTACCTCAAACCCGTCCTTAATTCTAAGTAAAACAGATTTTTACATTCAAGCGCTGAATAAATTATCCATCGCTCAAAGCAAACTCAGCAAATACAATGAGTTTATTGAAACAGTAAATAAAATCCAAGACATCCCGAAAATTCCAGGAATTGTATTAAATGAAGATATCAATACAAAACTCTATAAATACTATTATTTACATGAATTAAACCGCTACATGCTTTTGGGTGATTTTCAGTCTGGCGTGAATATGATTCAGGGAATGAAAGGTGAGTTGTATTCCTTTATTGAAAGTGTTGACCCTCACACTACGATTATTTTCTATTATAAAATCGCCTGTATCTATTTTGGAAATTCCGACTATCACCAAACCATTATATGGTTAAATAAAATTATTGGGTTAACCCAAGTTGATATCCGTCGAGACATCCACTGTTTTGCGAGAATTTTAAATCTAGTAGCCCACTATGAACTGGAAAATATGGATGTTATTGACTACTACATACGCTCCACCTATCGTTTTTTAGCTAAAAAATACGATTTGAGAATGTATCAACAATACATCCTTCGCTTTCTAAAGGGACTTAATAACACAAAAATCGATGAGGATATTTCCCATAAATTTAAGGATCTTCGAACGCAATTATTAACATTAAGAGATAAGCCTTACGAAAAAAGAGCCTTTATTTACTTCGATATTATCAGCTGGTTGGAGAGTAAAATCGAATCAAAAAAAGTAGGAGAAATCATTCACGATAAAGCCATAAAAAGAATCAATGAGCAAAATAAAATCACCATTAATTAAAGGGCTATTAGGAGTTCTATTTCTGAATTTATTCTGCTGCTCCCCGCCTGAAAGTGATTTAAAGGTAAGTAGCACCACAACAAACCATAAATATGTTGATGAGAAGGCCTGTATCCAATGCCATGCTGCTGAAGTAAAACAATGGAGCGAGTCTCACCACGCAAAAGCCATGCTACCCATGAACGATTCTACGGTATCTGGCAGCTTTAATGGCCAAATTTTAACATTCGCGGAAAAAAAATGGTCCTTTTTCAAGAAAGAAAATCGGTTTTTTGTATTTACCGACGACCTTAAATCGGAAGGTGACACCCTAGAAATTATACATACTTTTGGGTTTACTCCGCTTCAACAATATTTAGTCGCATTCCCAAATGGAAAAATTCAAGCGTTGAGAATTGCCTGGGATACTCAAGAAAACCAATGGTACGATCTATATTCTAATCAAAAAATTATCCCAGAGGATTGGCTACATTGGACTCGTTCAGGAATGAATTGGAATACCATGTGCGCGGAATGCCACACCACGAATTACCGCAAAAATTACGACGCATCAAATGACCAATACCACTCTCAATACGATGAAGTGGGGGTAACTTGCATCAGTTGCCACGGGAATGCCGCCATTCACGTTGAAAGCATGAATAAAGGAGAGTCCTCTTTGCCAGGAGCTGTATTGGTGAACTCAAAAACTTCCCACCAACAATTAGCACGAACTTGCGCAACTTGCCATTCTCGAAAAACCAATCTCACGGATTCCATCTCGTTTTATGGTAATATGTCTGACTTTTTTATTCCTGAAATATTATCAGATGGATTATATCATGGCGACGGGCAAATATCCGATGAAGTGTACGTTTACGGCTCTTTCATTCAAAGTAAAATGTATCACAACGGCGTAAAATGTTCAGATTGTCACAATTCACATTCTTTAAAACTGAAAAAAGAAGGAAATGATTTGTGTTTGCAATGTCACAAACCCTCTTACTCTTCTGAAAATCATTCCCATCATACATCCGCGGAGGCTCAACTATGTATCAGCTGCCACATGACTGGTAAAAACTATATGGGAATAGATTTCCGCAGGGATCACAGCTTCCGAATTCCCCGACCAGATCAATCTTCCAAATATGGAACACCAAATGCATGCAATGAATGCCATACTGATAAAAATGCTAGCTGGGCCGAGGAGAGCATCAACCACTGGTATGGCACAAAAAGAGCTTACCACTTTTCTGATGATTTATTAGAGGGAAGAAACCGGAATACTGCCGCAGTTGACGCACTGGGCTCCCTATTAAATAACAAAGTACAACCTGAAATTGCCAGGGCCACAGCGGCCTATTATTTAGGTGAAATTCCAACTAAAAAATCGGTTGATTATTTGATAAAAGCACTTTTGGATACCTCCTCTTTAATTCGGCATTATAGTGTAAAAGCCTTATTCAGGCTTCCTGCACAAGAAAAATACGTGGCTGTTTTACCTCTTTTGCGAGACCCTTCCTTAGCCGTTCGAATGATGGCCGCTGAATTATTAACCGACATTCCCAAAGAGCAATTTCCTTCAAACAATATTTCAGAATTTCTAAAAGCTCAAAACGAATGGAAAAAAAGCATGGAAAGTCGTTTAGATTTCCCCGGAGGAAACATGCAATTAGCCACCTATTATTATCGAATATCTGACACCAACAATGCCCTCTTTTATTTCCAACGTGCGTTAAAAATGGATACTATGCTTCACGACGCCAGAGAGAATCTAGCCAGGATTTACAGTCAGCTAAATCGTTTACCTGAAGCCCAAAAAGAACTCGACATCACCCTTTCACTCGACGCGAAAAATTGGCAAGCATACTACTCAAAAGCATTACTATTCGTTCAGGAGGGCGCTTTACCCTTGGCAGAAAAGGCTTTCGGGCAATCCTTAACGATCAACCCAAATCAAGAAAGAGGCTGGTATAATTTTGGACTATTTTACGAACAGCAGAATAATTTAATGCTATCTTTGAATCAAGTAAATAAGGGTCTGATTCACTTCCCCACCTCCGCTTTATTAATAGAATCAAAAAAACGAATAATAGCTAAGCAACAAGCCCTAAAGCATTGAATTTCTCTAAGATAACATATAAGAAAGTACTCAAATGGATCAGCATTGGCCTTATTTCCTTCTTGATATTAATGCTAGGGTTAATACATTGGTCGATGCAATTCATTCATCCTTCACCAGAAAATACCTTTAATGAAAGCGGTATTTCATTTATTCCCACAAGTATAGAATTTTCAGGTGAACAACTCGAAATAATTACAACTGGCGATCGCTCAAAAGAACAACTACTCTTTTTTATTCATGGGGCCCCTGGAAGTTGGGCCGACTTTTCAGAATACATGAAAAACGATGAATTATTGAAGCAATTTCAAATGGTCACCTATAACCGCCCTGGGTATTCTGATCAATTACAAAACTCCAAGCACTTTACAATAGAAGAGCAAATTGAAGCCGCATCAAAAGTACTTAGCCAATTTAAAAACAAGGAAGTGACTTTAGTTGGCTATTCCTATGGAGGTCCAATTGCTGCTGGTTTGGCTGGGAAATATCCAGATCGCATTGAACGCGTCATTTTATTAGCCCCGGTAATTGACCCAAAACATGAAAAAATATTTTGGTTTAACCCTTTTATCAATTCCTTTGTTGGAAGGTTTTTAATGCCCCGATATTTAAACGTTGCCAACGACGAAAAGCTCCATCACGCTGAAGATTTAGAAGAAATTGAATCTTATTGGACGAATATTAAAGCAGACGTTTATCAATTACATTGTACCGATGATTGGATTGCCCCTTTTGAAGCAAACACTAAATACGCCCAACATTTTATAGGCAGTGATCGTTATCATCTGATCTCCTGGACTGGAAGTTCGCATTATTTACCAAATCAACAGATGGACAGAATTTTACCCGTCCTTCTAGGAAAAGAGTCAAAATAAGAAAGAACCCACATTAGGTTCCCAAGGTTCAAAAAAAAAGGTTAATTTTACACCCCCTTAACTAACCGATTTTTATGCAACAACCTTCCATATATCAGCCAAAAAACAAAATCAGGATTGTCACTGCCGCTAGTTTATTCGACGGCCATGATGCAGCGATCAATATCATGCGGAGAATCATCCAATCTACCGGAGGCGAGGTAATTCACCTTGGGCATGACAGAAGTGTTGAAGAAATTGTCAATTGTGCCATTCAAGAAGATGTTCAGGCGATTGCGATGACTTCCTACCAAGGAGGGCATGTCGAATATTTGAAATATATGTTCGACCTATTAAAGGAAAGAAATGCAACTAACATCAAAATCTTTGCAGGTGGTGGAGGTGTCATTTTACCCGAAGAAATTAGTGAATTGGAAGCCTATGGAATTACCAAAATTTATAGTCCCGACGACGGGAGGAAATTAGGGCTGCAAGGGATGATAAATGATTTGATGATGCAATCTGATTTCCCTACCGTTCAAACCCTAAACGGAGAAATTGCTAACATCTCCAAGCAAGATTTTCAAAGTATCGCAAAAGTAATTTCCGCAGCAGAAAATAATGCTGATTTGCTGAAAAACCACCTTGAATCCATCCAAAAACAAGCAAAAGAGCATCAAATACCCGTTTTAGGCATTACCGGAA
>JAHEMU010000203.1 GCA_024643485.1 Cytophagales bacterium | reverse complement strand
GTATAAAACAATCAATTCACCTGCAGGTGTTAATATCCGCTGCCACTGCACTGTTTGCGGAATTGCTTGAATCGTACGCCAATGAATAATCTTCATTTTTTAAAAACTCCATTTCAATCTGGCGAAAAACATTTTAAGGGTTGATTCCAACGTTCCGTTCGGATCGTCTAGAATTATTTGACTAAAAATCCCCAAATCCAAATTATCCACAATACTTACACTTACGGAAGGATTAACAAAATAGGAGTTTTCTCC
Source organism: Cytophagales bacterium (assembly GCA_024643485.1). Taxonomy (GTDB): domain Bacteria; phylum Bacteroidota; class Bacteroidia; order Cytophagales; family Cyclobacteriaceae; genus JAHEMU01. The sequence continues at coordinate 5,348 of JAHEMU010000203.1, read as the reverse complement.
AGGGAACGCCATTGTACCAACTCCCAAGTTTACTAAAGGGTGAATGGGGTAGGAGCCTTGAAGAAAAATGGAATGTTCATAAGGCATCAAATTTTTTGCACTCAACATATTTCCTCCACCTAATAAATTCAGCTGACCAAATGCATTGCTATTATATAAATAGGATCCCATTAAGTAAAAGGAATTGGAAAAGGAATAATCCAGGCCAACACTTCCGGCAATCGAAGTTTCTCCTCCTACGCGCTGTTCATAGGGTGTAAAATACGTAATTTCTCCTTTAAAACCCGCTAAACCTACATTTCCAGCCCATCCGATTCCAGCTGTAAAATCACCTTGTGCAATTCCAGAAATTAGCTGAACATCATATCCTTTTTTGTTAAATTTCCACATCGCTGCAGCCACCATATCGTCCATATTATCTGCATAAGTAGCTGCAATTTCTAAACTACTGGCAAACCCAAAATACCGGGTAACTCTTATGGCATCGGAACCCGGTCGTTCCTCATAATCAAAATCAAAAAAACTGTACGCATTAAATAAGTCATTTGGATTCCAAACTACATTTGTCCCCCAATTAACCCGTTGCCTACCCGCTCTAATTTCCCATTCATCGTTACGCCATTCAATATAAGCGCGATCAAAAACAGAATTTACTACTACTTTTTTACGATCTACTGAATTCCATGAAAAGTCGAAATAATCATTGTTGGTATCTACAAAAGACGAATAGCCGGGTATCGCTTGGACCAAATCTCCTGTAAAAATCCTATTTCTCATGCCCAGATTAACCGAAAAATGCTCATTCGGAGTCCATTCCAAATTAAGTCGGTGATGAATTAAGTTATCCACCAAAACGCTATCTGATTTAATGATGGTCACCATTTCCTTCAAATAACCATTGATTTGCCACTTACTTGGTTCTTCCAGTTGTTGACTAAAAACTAACAGAGGAAGATTAACCGCAATAATTAGCAGAATTAATTTAACTCTTAATTTCATCCGATTTAATCTTTCCATCTTCCAATGTAATCACTCTTCTGGCTTTGTCAATTACGCGCTGGTCGTGCGTACTGAAAACAAAAGTGGCCTTTTCAGTCGCATTCATTTCAGCCATCAAATCCAGTAAATTTGCGGTCGAAACACTATCTAAATTTGCGGTTGGCTCATCAGCCAAAATAAATTTGGGTTTGCTAGCTAAAGCCCGCGCCACGGCCACTCGTTGCTGTTGGCCTCCTGATAATTCGTTGGGGCGATTATTCATTCGATCTCCAAGACCAACTTTGTTTAATAACTCCTCAGCCCTTGCATTCATCTCTTGTTTAGATTTTTTCTGAAGCAATAAGATAAAGGTGACATTTTCTTTCGCTGTTAATACCGGAATTAAATTATAAGACTGAAATACAAATCCGATATTATTCATGCGAAAATCGATTAGTTGATTTTCACTTAGTGTGCTGATATCAAGGCCTCCTACCTCGATATATCCCGAAGTAGGATTATCAAGACCCCCAATAATATTTAATAGTGTGCTTTTTCCCGAACCAGAAGGACCTACTATCGCTGTAAATTCTCCTTCAGAGATTTCAATATCGACTCCACTTAATGCGGTTACCGGAATTTTTGATTCGTTATATACTTTGGTAAGTTGATTTGCTTTTATGACTTTCATCTCGAAATAATTTTAATATTTAAATGGTATGAAGGGCTTCTACGGGCTTTAGTTTTGTTGCTTTTCTTGCGGGATAAATCGCCGCAATAATGGCGGTTACTCCCACACTAATGGCAATGACCACGTAGTCCATCACCTGAATGGTTGGGTATAATATATTGCTATAGCCAAATTCTTTCAATCCTTCAGAATAAGCAGATAAATCCAACCCATTGACAATAAAATATTGATTAAATAATAGCCCAATGATAATTCCTAAGGGTCCGCCTACTAAGGCCATCATTATTGTTTCTAAGACAATCATTTTAAAAATTCTGGTTTTTTTCATTCCAATGGCCATAAGCATTCCGAGTTCCCTAACTCTTTCAAGCACAGCCATCAACATCGTATTTACTATGCCGAAGCACAATGCGCCCATGATAATGACTAAAACTACCAACATATTTATCCACACTTGACTTTGCATTAGTTCCAATTCTGGTGCTAATTGTGCCCAAGACTCGGTGGTTAATTCGGGGGCGATTTGGCTAATGGAATCTGCTAATATTTGCGCATTTTCATGTGAGGTCCCCATTATTGCTATTTCATGAATCTTTACCGGACCTCCTATCAATCGCGCCAGATCCTGTTGTTTTACAAATACTGCTCCATCATTAATGCGCTTCGATCGACTTTCAAAAATTCCATCTACACGGAAAGCTCCTGCTACAATTTCTCTGTTTTCATTTTGAACAGTGATGACTACTTTTGAACGAAGTTTAAGGCGCAACTTTTCAGCCACTTCGGTAGAAATCAGAATCGGATTTTTTTTGATTGTTGACAAATACGTCCCTTCTACGAGAGAGGAGTCGATATTGGTAATTTGTGATTCTAGATTTACGTCAATACCATAAATTTGAATTCCGTTGGCAGTTTTTGGCGACGAAATCATTCCATTGATAAGCGTTCTTTCCGTCACGGCAACGACACCAGGCAATAATTTTACCTTTTCCGCTACCTCATCTGCATTTTTTATATCATATTTTAATTCCTTATCCGCTTTAAAAGCCGGATGATGAATTTGAACATGAGCGTAATCCGATTGAATTCCATTATCCACAAAGTTGATTACAAACCCATTGATAAATCCGGTTAGGAAGGAAAGGGAAGCGACACCAACTGCTACTGCCATTATTATCGTAATGGTTCGCCCCGGTGATCTCCAAACGTTTCTCCAAGCTATTGTCGTTAACATCATTTTATCTTTTATTAGCCACGAATGGCTTGGTTAATTTTTAATCTAAAAATTGCAAACAGGGGATACAACGCCAGAATACTTGCAATGATCAAAACTGCGGTACCCTGGCCGGTAAATATCTCCGAATCCATCGAAAATGGCATAATAGGTTCCATGCCATACGACTCAAACATAGTCGCATATTCCCCTGTAAAATAGATGGGGTTAAAATAGAAATACACGATAAGCGGAAGGCTCACTAAAATCCCCATGATGGTTCCTGTAATAGCGATTAAAATTGTCTCCATAAAAACCACTATTTGCAAACTATATCGGTGCATACCTACTGCCATCATGATTCCAAATTCATATTTTCGTTCATTTACCATCATAAGGAAGGTGCCAAAAATGCCGAATGCAATCACTGTATATAATATATACCTCATTATCAACCCCCCTACATAATCGAGTTCGATCGATTCTACCAACTCAGGCAACAATTCTTCCCAGCCCATTATTTCGTAGATTTCGGTATCCAATTCAGATTTCAATTTATCCACAACCATATTGGTGTTGTCCACTTGGTCCACGATCATTGCAATATTCGTCAACCTGTTTTCAGCACCATAAAACCATTGAGCTTCTCGTAAAGGCAAGTAAATAATCTGGTTATTCATATCGGGAGTTGGAAATTTAACCAAACCCTTCACAACATATTTCCCCGCTGCATTTACACCGTGGAAACCTGTTGAAATCATCACCAAAGTATCTCCCACGTCCATCTTTAGGTAACTCGCTAATCCTTCACCAATCAATACCGCCTTATCGTCGGCTTCCAGGTAATCACCAGCCACCAATTTTGATTTTAATTTGGTCAATTGATTTTCTGCTTCCGGATCAATTCCCAAAACCAGACTCCCCTTGGTTTGATTTACGAAAGACGCCAAAGCAAATGATTCTATACGCGGGGCGGCTACCTCCACGTGGGCAGATTTTCTAACCGTATGGATAAGGTCCTCGTTGGCTTCAAAGCTAAAATCCAGCGTTTTATCATCCCAATATCCTAATGCGTGCACTTGAGCGTATCCAGTAAAAAAACGAGCAACATTGTCGATCATACGTTCATAAGAACCCAATTGTGCGGACTTCATAAATGAACTAAAAAACACAGCAAAACCAATAGCGGCCACAGTGATCCATGTTCTTCGCTTATTCCTCCAAATGTTTCTCCAAGCTAATTTAAAATACATGCGTTTCTATTTAAAGGGTTAGCGAACTCGTTTCATATTCTGAGTGGAAAAGAATTCCTTATCAATGGGAACATCAAACTCCATATTTTTATAAATAATTATGGTGCGGTGTTCCGGGTTTTCAGCAGGGATCATTTCCATTTTTGCCGGAATAAGCCGGCCTCCAATGTTTTTTATATCACTCATCACCATGGTATTGATTAAAAATTCATCCTCATCATAGAATTTAACCAATAACTGCAAATCATCTTTTTTAGAAACATAGGTTAATACCTTGCCCCATACGACGGCTGCATTTTCTTTTGGAATCATTTCTATTTTATGGCATGCATACCCATTAACGGTGGTATCACCTAGTATTTTGTGAGAGTAATCCTCCACAATCGACGACTGTTTTACCAAATCATCGTTGGTAAAATCACTGCCCATCCACGACTGCATCATCATGCTGGGGGGAAGTTTGATTGATCGGTCGATAGACGGCTGCCAATTCCACATTTCCGTACCTCTTTTTAGGAATGCTGTACCTTTATCCCTACTTGGTGCCGTAATTAAAATTAGGGAATATTCAGTTCCTAAAGCCCACCCCTTAATTCCAACTTCTCGAGTCCAACCTGGACGCACTATTTGCATCGTCATTTCTGAAGTGTTGGATTTTCCTTGCATTTTTTGATCCATCCTTCGTATGATTTCCGTTGCATCTTGCGCACTTGTCGCAAATGAAAACAGAATAAAACTTGCCAAAAATATCTTCTTCATGGTTATTTATTAAATTTCCTTTCTCCCAGTAACAATTGATAATAATATTTGTTTGACCTCTTTAATTGGGTAGTTTTCAGGATCAAACATGATGTGCATCTGAATGCCGTCGATGGCTGAACTTATAAATCGCATCATCGCAATCGGGTTTTCGATACCTTTTTCTCTATAATAATCTATAAACAATAAAATTAACCCCTCCATTTCTTTCATGAGGTCTTCCATCAACACTTCTACTACTTTTGACTGGGTTAACAACTGAAAATAAAACTTGAATTTATTGAGGTCTTCTAATACCATATCCAAACTAACATTGATAAATCGCTCAAATTCGGCATCACCAATTTTACCATTTTCAGGAAAATTAAATCGAGCAAATACTTGTTCGAGGAGATCCTGAATAATATGCTTTAATATAGCGTCCTTACTTTCATAATATGTGTAGAATAGGCCT
>JAHEMU010000202.1 GCA_024643485.1 Cytophagales bacterium | reverse complement strand
CCAGCAGGTTTCCATATTACATGAATACTTACGGAATGCACAGTATCCACGGAAGAGCAACGGCCATTGCCAGTGGATTGAAAGCGCAAAACCCCGATTTAAGTGTTTGGGTAATTACCGGCGACGGAGACTCCCTTTCTATTGGAGGAAATCATTTAATTCATTTATTGAGAAGAAATTTCGATGTAAATGTTTTAATGTTTAACAACGAAATTTACGGCCTTACAAAAGGACAATATAGCCCAACTTCGCCAGTTGGTACCGTTTCTGCAAGTACCCCTTCGGGAAGCTTAGACCATCCTTTTAATCCTCTTGCTTTGGCACTTGGCGCTGAAGCGACCTTTATTGCCCGAAGTATGGATCGCGATCCTAAACATTTGCGTCAAATTTTATTGGAAGGTGAGCAACACAAGGGCACGTCATTCCTTGAAATTTACCAAAATTGCAATGTATTTAATGATGGAGCATTTTTCACTTTTACGGAAAAAGCTACCAAGGAAGAAACTACCTTATTTTTAGAACACGAGCAACCATTGATTTTTGGAGCAGACCAAAACAAAGGGATCAAATTAGATGGGTTTAGGCCGGTCATTGTTTCATTGGATCAAGCGAGCAAAGATGATTTGTGGATTCATGATAAGTACGACAAAATGAAAGCTGCCATCCTCACTCAAATGTTTGGAGATCCACGTGAGCCGGGTGCTATGCCTCGACCTTTTGGCGTTTTTTATAAGGAAGATCGAATCAATTATGAAGATTCACTGTACGAACAAATTTCGTCAGCTATCCATTCAAAAGGGAAAGGAGATTTAGATACCATTTTGAAAGGCCCCACCACCTGGAATATAAAATAACATTGAAAAAAGGCATTTCAAATTGAGAAATGCCTTTTTTTATACAACTGAAATCGTTTTTTTACGTTACGTCTTTACATGAGCAGCATTGGGAATTTACTATGGTTTATTTTGGGAGGATGGATTGTCTTTCTATTGTATTTGTTTGGAAGTATTTTGTTGATGATTACCATCGTCGGATTTCCTTTTGGCATTCAAACCCTTAAAATGGCCGGCTTGGCTGTTAGTCCGTTTGGGAGAACCGTCGTAGCGGGTGAGAGGGCCTCAGGATGCCTTTATATCCTTTTAAATATACTGTGGATTTTATTCGCGGGTATTGAAATTGCTTGTACCCATTTGATTCTCGGTATATTATGTGCCATCACCATAGTCGGTATCCCTTTTGCTCAACAACATTTCAAATTAGCTGTTTTGGGATTAATGCCATTTGGTCATGATATCCGTTAACACGAATTAGTTATCGCATATTACAGGCTTTATTTTCCCATACGGATACATATTATACCTTCCTTTAAAATAAGGTAAATAGTATTCTGGTGATTCAAGAACCTCATTATCAAAGTTTGGATTTATAAAATACGCCACTCTGGTTTTCAGTAGCCGGGCTTCAACGCTTAACCCCCCATTGACTTTCTCCAACTTAGTTAACAATTCATCCACATATTTCATGTTCGGGCCTGTACTCAAATACATTAGCTGAAGACATATTTCATAAATTTCATTTTCAGAATATTGCTCGAAATGATTCACTACGTACCTTTTCACCCATAAAACAGTTGCTTCATACCCTTTTTCGGAGTCACCATTAGACATCCAATGCGACTGAATGATTTTTAAATTTAAATCCATTTTGAGACGAACGATTACATCCGTACAAATCCCTTTATTTATCCGTTCTAACTCTCTCAATAACCGAAGCAAATGCAGTATAGTTACATTTCTATCGAAATCATATGGAGAATATTTTATCCTCATATCCACATTTACCCTTATAAATTGGTATAAATACCTTTCATAAATTCGTTCAGAAATACCGGCATCTTTCAAGATATTTTTATCCTTAGTAAACACTATAATTCTCAACATATCATAATATGAGTAAAATAATTCCGCAGTAACACCGCTGGATTTTTCCAATTTATAAGGACTGTTCGGACAAAAGCCTACTCCTCCCGTTAACTCGAAAAAGGTTTTAAATTGATTAATTTTAAGCGGAATAAATGCCGATTCATAAGGATATTCTAGCAGGCAAAAATCGAAAGTGTTACCTGCTCGGAACAGATCAAACATTAAAGATTGAACGTCTATTAGCTTTTGAATTAAATTAGTACTTCGAGGGAAACACTCCACCGGATTTGCTTTTTTATCAGAAAGGACTGTATATAATTGCATATAATTATCGTGCGACCATTTAATCAAATTACTCCAGGAAATAAAATCATTTTCGGTTTTCCCAAGGTAAAAATCAGCGTAAGCTTTTTGGAACATCACATCCAAAAGCACTGGGTCATTTTGTATCATCCCCAACAATTTCCTGCGTATTTTCTTATCATTTTTACTTGCATTTTGAAGGTAATCTAAAATTCTAATCGCATGGATTACCGGATCAAACTTTTTATTATACGAACCAGAACAAATCAACCTGCGGGCAGCTTCCAATTCTTTGAAAACCAACTGTTCTTTATCCACTTCATCTAGGCGTTGAGCTAATCGGATTTTAATTTGAGCATTGCGCTGTTTTTCAAGAAAAGGTTCTAACAATCTCGACAAAGAATCATTTTTCAAAAGCTCTTTTAGTTCTTCATTCGTATGATTCAGCAAGCTGGCATGAGCGGAATTTGACAATTGAGATCGAAAAAAGTCCCAATTCTCCATCGTCTTCACGGAGTCGAGTGTGATTTTTTCATCATTATATCGGTCGAGTAACTTAATCAACTCGTTAGCCCGTTTTTCCATTAGCAGCTGATTATTGGCCACTTCTCCCTCTACGGAGGCAAATCCATTTACTTCCGCAGAAATAATAGAAAGGTTTTCACGCTTTAGCAGAGCGATGATCGGCTGAATTTCTTCCTGCTTTGGAGACCATTTGTTTTTTTCAAAAGTAAGCTCCAATGTTTGAGTTTTAACAATTTCAGCCCGAGGACGATAATATAATGAAAAGTATTTTTTCGGTACAGAAGCAGTCAAATCATTACCATATCCAGAATCTGAGCCCCCTTCGCAAGGAGGTTCGAAGGTTTTAATAAAAGGAATATTTGCTCCGTACAAAGTATCTATTCTAGCCGTCGCCAACAAATATTTTCTTTTATAGAATTTGAAAATAAGTTCATCACCAGGCTCATATCCTTTTACGTCAATCGGTATATGAGCAATGAAATAATCGAGGTATTTTGCTTTCTCTTTATTTTTTAGAAACCTCTTAAACCGGTCATGTTCCAATTCAATTTTCTCTGCCAATTGTTTTTTTGTCTGAGCATCCTCCGCACCTAGTATCAATTCCGGAAGACGATATACATATTGCTCTTCAAAGATTTCGCGAATTTCCTTCATTCTTAGGAGAGTGTCCCATTGAATCTGGTCCACACACGAATTAAGCAACGGCTTATTTAATTCTACTTTAATTTTATACCGCCGCTTCCTATTCATTGCTTTCATCAACCCATCAATTTCCCGCGCTTTAAGGTAGGCTATCGAAGTGGTGTCCGTCCGAACAAAAGTCAATCCAAAATTAGTATTTGAAATTTTAGATAAAAATTGAATTGATTTCGGATCGGTTTTTTCATAAAAATACCCCCACGTATAAACATCACCCCCCAATTGGGCATTTAAACTTAATGCCATGAAAAGCGTTATTCCAATAAGTATATTTTTCTTCATACCCCTATAATGCAACTCAATTAAAAAGTAACATTTTTTATTTGAACATAGCGGATTTTTAGATTAGAAATATTATTATTACCATACAATACGTAAATAAAGTGCATAAAATCTATTTATTTTTATTATTAGCAGCTCCTTTCTCTTTGTTTTCACAAACATCCAATGAGATTAGGAATCTATTAATAAAAATAGAAAATCCCGACAGCCAAATGGTCTATTTGGATAAGCAGGGGAGTAAAAACATCAATTCAAATTCAGAATTAGCGAACCGCTATTACGATATTTTAATAGAAAAGGCATCAGAATTCAACAGTCCACATTTTTCGGCTTCAGCAAATAATAGCAAAGGCATTATACAATACTATAAAGATGATTATAATGCCTCTAATAAGTATTATTTTCTAGCATTAGAAATTCTTGAAGCCAGCCCCGACGATCACGAATTACTTTCTAGAATTTACAATAACATCGCGTGGAACATGAAGGTACAAGGGCTTTTCCCTGATTCGAAAAACTACTTTTTAAAAAGTTTATCAGAAGCAAAAAAAGGGGAAATCACCAAATCATTACCCCGTATTTACAATAATTTAGGTGTCGTTTATAAAAATTTAGAGCTGTACGACAGTGCTTTGTTTTATTACGACAAAGCCTTAGAAATCAATAGAGAAACCTCAAACAAAAAGGATATTCTTTATAATTTGAATAACATCAGCGCGATCAATATTTTTCGAAATAATTTCACGGAAGCAAGAGCAAATTTAGAGGAAGCATCTAATATTAACTCAAGTCTAAAAGACACGATTGAATGGATAAACATCCACATCAACTATAGCCGGCTATTTCAAAAAATGAACAACAATTCATTGGCCTTATCATCTTTAACGAAATCCTATGACATGGCCACTTTAAGTAATCAAGATTATTCCCAAATGGAAGTGTTGAGGGAATTGATCTTGCTTTATGAAAAAATGGAGCAAATAGATGAGGCTTATGAAAGTTACAAATTGTATAGTCAAATAAAAGATACCCTTTTTCAACAGGATCAAATTTTAATATTAAATGAATTGAGGTCTAAATACGACCTTTCAAATAAAGAGAAAGAGCTACAAATAGCACGAAATCAAAATTTACAGCAACAGAATTTTTTGTATGCCGTTTCATTGGGGGCAATAATATTATCCTTTACACTTTTCTATGTATTTAGGATATACCGATTGAAGCATAAAAACGAAAAGAAATTATCCATTCTCAATAATCAATTAATAGAAACCAATAAACTCATAAAAGAAAAAAACGAAGAAATCATGGCTCAATCTGAAGAGTTATCAGAATATTCAGAAGAGATTCGACAAATTAATGAACACTTGGAAGAGCAAGTGCGCGACCGTTCCAAGGCATTAAGAGCAAAACATGAGCGACTATTCGAATATGCTAAAATGAACGCACATGACGTTCGTGGCCCTCTTGCTCGAATATTAGGGTTAGTACAAATACTAAATACCGACCACGTAAATAAGGAAACTCAGAATTATCTTGAGAAAATCAAATTATCTGCTGAAGAGCTAGACCACATCATACATGTGATGAATGACCGACTCACCGGCGAAGATCAAGAAGAATTAAAGTAGGTCATCGAATTGCAGCGGGTCGTTTTCATCGTCATCATCATCGTCATCCCCAGGATTTTCCACCAACATTCCCCACCCATCAAACATACAATCATTCACGTATCCCAGCCAACACATCCGATCGACCCACTCTGAAAATAGTTGATTATCGATATACAAAGGAGGTGTCCTTCCACTTACCCAATACCTGCCTTGGGACGTTTGCCACAATTTAAAGATCTCGTACCCTTCTTCTAGCAAATCCTCTTTCATTGCAACGGCATTGGAATACGAT
>JAHEMU010000201.1 GCA_024643485.1 Cytophagales bacterium | reverse complement strand
GGGTGGGCCCTACTGGATTCGAACCAGTGACCCTCTGCTTGTAAGGCAGATGCTCTGAACCAACTGAGCTAAGAGCCCTTTTTGTTTGTTTGTCCCGTATTGGGAGTGCAAATGTAATAATGATTTTTTTAATTCCAAATACAATTCATCAACTTATTAATTTTTTTTTTTACATACTATATCTATCAAATCTAAGTTATAAATTTATACCCGTAAACACAGAAAGGAAAATTTGAAAAAAACACTTTTTTATCTAAAGAAACTAGCATATTGGATATTGGCCTTGTTGTCTGTATTGATGGTTTCTATTGTATTGATTACTTATTTGTACGGCGATCAATTAAAACAACAAATTGTTAAGAGCCTTAACACACAAATAAACACCCCCATTGAAGTTGAACAAATCGAGTTAAGTGCGTTTGCTAATTTTCCATTTATCACATTAGAGTTTAAAAATGTAAAAGTTAGAGAAAGTATTGAAAATAGTCAGCTTTCTTTATTGGAAGCCGAAACGGTTCATTTAATTTTTAACCCCATAAGTATTTTTAAGGGAGATTATACCGTTAATTCCATCGCACTCCAAAACGGAGTGCTGAATCTCAAAATTGACCGCTTTGGCAGAGCTAATTATAATATTGTCAAGGCTTCTCCAGATGGGAATTCAAATAGCTCTTTTGATATAAATAAAATATCTGGTTTGAATATGGATATCGAATGGCGTGATATTAAAAACCAGCAACATTTCCGTATAAACGCACCTTCTTTAGCAGCAACTCTTTCTTTAAGAAATGATGATATGAATATTTACTATGAAGGATTTACCGATGTGGAATTTATATCAATTGCGGGTACTTCTTACTTGGAAAATAAAAAAATATGGTCTACTTCTTCACTTACATACAACCTCAAGTCCTATTTGCTGACTTTTAATGATGGTATTATGTCAATTGATGATTCCGATTTTGCCATATCAGGAAATTATCAATTGGATGAGTTTGGAAAAATTGCGCTAAAAATTGAGGGTAAAAACACCAATATTCAAAATTTAATCTCTTTACTGCCGGAAAACTTAGCTAAATCGTTAAACGAATATCAAAGTACTGGAGATGTGTATTTTGATCTTGAATTGGGTGGTTCATTGACAAATTCGCAAATGCCATCGGTAGCAGCTCATTTTGGTTTTAAAAATACCAATGTTACCTATCCCGGCTCCTCTTCGAAAATTACTAATTGTACCTTTGAGGGTTGGTATATTTCGAACGCAGTTGACGACTATGAAACAGCTCAACTGACACTTTCTGGGCTGACAGGTAATTTTGACGGCAATCCATTTACAGGTAATCTGCTTATTAAAAATTTCAATGAAAAGTATGTGGAATTTGATATACAGTCTGCCATGAATTTAAATTCTTTATTGACTTTTTACCCGATCGAATATATCGAACAAGGCAGTGGGCTCCTGGATATCGATCTGAAATTCAAGGGTAATCTAAGTGATTTAAAACAAAAAGGTACTCTTCAACAAGTCTCGTCAAATGGACAAATAAGTTTAAATAATGTTAATTTATCTATTAAGGGGCTTACACAATCCTTTCATGAGTTAAATGGGTCCTTGCTTTTTAATAACCATAATATTGCGCTAAATGGTTTTCAAGGATATATCGGAAAGAGTCAATTCCTGGTTAACGGTATTCTCGGTAATATTTTTTCATGGTTATTAATTGGTGATGATAACATTCGAATCGACGCAAAATTGGAGTCTGAATATGTAGATTTAAATGAATTACTAGCCCTTAGTGGCAGTGATTCTATTCCTTCCAGACAAAATTATTCGCTGGCAATTTCACCGCTCCTTCACCTCAGCTTTGATTGTAATATCAAAAAACTAAAATTTAGAAGATTTGACGGTTCTGACATTTCAGGCATTCTAAAAGTAAGAGATCAATTAGCCATGCTGCAAAATATAAAATTAAATGAAGCAGGTGGCACGGTAAACCTAGAAGGATTAATAGATACGAAAGGTAAAATGATCGAAGTATTTACTAAGGTAAATATGCATGAAATTAATATTGACAGCCTATTTTATGTTTTCGAGGATTTTAATCAAGACTTCTTAGTCCACGATCATCTTTCTGGTAAAATGAATAGTGAAGTGGTTGCTGAGTTAAGATTTACACAAAACCTAGAATTTATACCCCAATCACTGATTGCAGATATGGGTGTTACGATTTCAGGTGGTGAATTGAAGAATTTTGAACCGATGATGTTGCTTGCAGATTACCTTCCTAAAGATAATTTGAAACATTTGAAATTTGCTGAGCTTAAAAATGATATCCATATAGAAGATCAACGAGTGTATTTACCTCAAATGCAAATTGTTAGTAATGTCACAACAATCATGATAGGAGGTACGCATACCTTTGATCAGCATATAAATTACAAAATAGTGGCTCCTTTAATCAATAAACCAAGGGTAGATCCGGATGAAGTGTTTGGAGCCATTGAAGATGATGGGAATTCCATTCCCAAAATCCATTTACTTTTAGTAGGCACAACCGACGACTATCAAATCTTGCTTGATAAACGAGGCATGAAGGATCAGGTTGTCAGTAATTTGAAAAATGAAGTAAGTGAATTAAAAGAAGCGTTTAAATTAAAGCAAAAGGATAAACAAAAAACGCTTAAATTAGAAGAAGACGAATACATTGAATGGGACAATAACCTACCGTAAAATATTATTATAGTTTACGCGGTTATTTAATATTTCAATGGCCCTTGAGATATATTCATCATCACCAAAAGAGGCCTCCAATATTCCTTTTTCAAAATAATATCGACTTACAATCTCTTCTTTAAGGACACTTAAAATCACCTTTTTTTGTTGATAAATCTCCCGCGATTTTTCTGTTTTTATCTCTTTTTTGATCTTTTCCGTGATGGGGTAAATCTGATCTTGGATACCTTCCTCTTTACCTAGAATTTCTAATCGATGTATTTCATCCTCTAATTCAGTTTGATATTGAAAATCGCGGGTTTTAAGCCATGCAGTGAAGTTCGAAAAATCTTGATCTGTTAGAGTGAATTTTCTAGATTCATCGATCGTTGGATGTTTGTGATAATAAAGCGTTGCATAATCAAATATGGAAGCATCGATTAATAATTGTTGTACTATTTCGGGTAATTCACCTTCTTCAATCGATACATCCGGGTCTATTCCTCCTCCGTCATAAACCACACGGCCTCTAGAAGTCTGAAAGGCACGTTTTAAGCTATCCGCAACCTTTCCCACGCTACCATCTTCGTTTCTATTGGTGTAATCCAATGCCTGAATACAGCGGCCACTTGGAGTGTAATATTTGGCAGTGGTGACTTTTAATTGTGAATTATAACTAAGAGGCCTACTAACTTGTACCAATCCTTTGCCATAACTTTTTTTACCTAATATAACCGCTCGATCATAATCTTGTAATGTGCCTGCCACAATTTCACTTGCCGAAGCACTACCACTATTAATTAGAATTACCAAAGGTATTTCAGTATCCGTAGGGGAATTTAAAGTTTTAAAGGTGACATTATCACGTTCAATTTTACCACGGGTTGAAACTACCTCTAGCCCTTTAGGAATAAAAATATTGGTGATGTTTACTGCCTCAATTAATAGACCACCCGGATTTTCACGCAAATCAAATACCAACTGTTTTGCTCCCTGAGTTTTCAAAAGTTCAACAGCTTTTTTCACATCCCTTCCGGCATTCATTGTGAATTCAGTTAATCTGAAATAACCCGTTTCGGCATCGATCATTGTAGCGTGTGGAACGCTTTCAATTTGCACTTTTTCTCTCACGAAACTCAATTCAATAGGAGAGGGGATGTCAGTTCTTTTTAATCTAAGTTCTACTTTGGTTTTCGCCTGCCCTTTTAATAGTTGCAATACGTCATCTTCAGATAAGTTATTTATATCAACACCATCGATAGCTAAAATTTCATCTCCTATCAATAATCCATTTTTGTGTGCCGGAAATCCTTCCACCAACATGGTAACGATTATCTTTCCGTTTATTTCAACAAATTGAGCTCCAATCCCAGCGTATTGCCCAGTGTTTTCTGTCCGGAATTCCTCTATTCGGTCTTCAGAGATGTAATTAGTATAGGGGTCAAGTGAACTTAACATGGCATCAATTCCCACCTGCATAAGGGCGTTTGGGTTAATGTCATCAACATAATATTCATTTACTTCCTTATAAACAGAAGCGAATATTTCTAGGTTTTTACTGATTTCAAAATACCTATTACTTCCTGTTTGAGTGAAGGATAATAGTAAGAATATCAAACCAATCCCTGCAACCTTCCATGTGTTTCTCGCCTTTACCATTTCCTTTTCTCAACGATTAAATATGAAAAAATGTTCCAATTAAAATTTATCGGGCTTTTGAATTATTTTAAGCACCACTTCGTGGGGGTCACCATCCCGATCTAACGTGTGAATAATAATTAATGGATTGTCTTCCTGGATTTTGTTTTCAATGTTAATGATCTCATTATCAGAAAGAAGCGCACTGATATTTTTCTCTAGTTTATAAACAGCATTGGCAATTTCAACTTCTAATGCACTGGGATTATAATTGGTGGTTTTCATATCAGTTTGTTTAAGTCCATTGAATTAATGCAGAAGCCCATGTAAATCCACTACCAAATGCAGCTAAACAAAGCGTATCCCCTTTTTTTAATTTACCTTCCTGAATAGCCTCACTTAATGCTATGGGAATAGAACCAGCAGTAGTATTTCCATAGCGCATGATATTATTATACACTTTTTCATCAGGTAATCTTAATTTGGATTGTATATAATTACTAATTCTCAAATTAGCTTGATGGGGAATTAATAGGTCAATGTCGGAATGAGTTTTGTTGTTGGCTGTAAGAGCTTCATCAATGACTTCCATAAATCGAACAACGGCATGTTTGAACACCATATTTCCGTTCATATGTACTTTAAAAGAAGAGGTATCTAAAATTTGTTCTGGTTGTCTTTCCTCATGAGGTCGGCTGCTTCCGGGGTCTCTTACGTATAATTCCTCGGCAAATGCGCCTTCACTATGTAAATGCGTACTCATGATACCGGGTTGGTCTGATGGAGAAACAATTACAGCGCCCACGCCATCCCCAAAAATCACAGCAGTATTTCTTCCTCTGGTGGATAAATCTAAAGCGGTTGATTGAATTTCACCACCTATAACTAGAACATTCTTATAAATCCCAGCTTTTACATAGGCATCTGCAACCGAAAGACCATAAATGAAACCTGAACAAGCATTTCTTATGTCGAGTGCGCCTATGGTATCTAATTCCAATTCTCTTTGTAATAATACACCTGAGCCAGGGAAGAAATAATCGGGAGTTATGGTAGCAAAAACGATAAAATCAATTTCCTTTTTGTCCATTCCCGCATTTTTGAGAGCCATGTTAGTGGCTTTTGCCGCCATTTTAAATAGGGTATCCTTTTCAGGATCTATAAATCGACGCTCTTGAATTCCAGTTCTTTCTATTATCCATTCGTTATTGGTATCCATCCATTTCGAAAGCTCGTCATTTGTAACGATTCTTTCAGGAACATGATGACCAACTCCCACTATTTTTGAATATGCCATAG
>JAHEMU010000200.1 GCA_024643485.1 Cytophagales bacterium | reverse complement strand
AGATTATGGTAAAAGTTGGTCTACCCAAAATAACCAACCAACTGCAGAAGTCTATCAAGTAGAGGTCGATGATCAACATCCTTATTGGGTATATGCAGGTCAGCAAGACAACACCACTATATCCATACCTAGTTTGCCTCCATTTAGTGCCCCAGGCGGCGATGTAGCCTACTGGATGGAAGTTGGTGGATGCGAAACAGGTCCTGCCGTTCCTAAACCAGGGAATCCAGACATAGTATATAGTAATTGCAAAGGACGGTTTGGTGTATATAATAAAAAAACCGGACAGGAAATGCAATATTATGTAGGAGCCGCAAATATTTATGGTCATAAACCCACTGATTTGCAATATCGTTTCCAACGTGTATCGCCTGTACATGTACCCCCACATAATCCAAATGTGGTTTATCACACATCCCAATTTGTACACAGAACAAAAGATGGAGGAATAAATTGGGAAACCATTAGTCCTGATTTAACTGCTAATGAGCCAAATAAACAAGTAATTTCAGGAACTCCTATCACCCGAGACGTTACCGGAGAGGAATATTATAGTACGATATATAGTATTAGAGAAAGTAACATATCACCAGGATTATTGTGGGTTGGATCAAACGATGGGCTCGTTCATACTAGCAGGGATAGCGGAAAAAATTGGGTAAATGTTACTCCTAAAAAAGCACCTAAAGGTGGTCGTGTCGATTCAGTTGAACCTTCTCCCCACACAGCAGATAAAGCATATATATCTATTCTGATGAATCAATTAGGGGATTGGAAGCCTTATGTATTCAAAACTGACAATTATGGTAAATCATGGGAATTGTTAACCGACGGTTCGAATGGAATTCCCGAAAATGTGCCAGTTAGGGTCGTTCGGGAAGATCCTGTTATAGAAGGTGTTTTATATGCTGGAACAGAATTTGGTATGTACATCTCTATTAATGATGGAAAATCATGGGAAAAATTCCAGTTGAATTTACCCATAACACCAATCACAGATGTGAAATTCTATCGCAATAACTTAATCATTAGCACCATGGGAAGAGGCTTCTGGATTATGGATGATATGAACATCCTTCAAAATTTATTTACCGCTCCCCTATCTGATGATGCATTTTTCAAACCATATGATGCTATTGGCTATCGATATAGCTCTAGCAATTCCGTTCCTGAGTTTCCAGAACCTGGGGCTGTTTTCGGATATTATTTAAAAAATAAAGGATCTGTTGCTATCGAAATTTCTGATTATCGCGGAAAGGTCATTCGTTCATATCAATCAAAAGATGCTTCAACTGAACCAAAAACCACTACTAGTATGGCGACAGGGTTTTCTAGAAGATCAGGAAGCAGAGCTCCTTCTAGCGAACCTGGAATGCACACTTTTACATGGGATTTACGCCACACGGGAAGCTGGGATAAAGACCCGAGTAGAAATGGAACCTATGGTCCATTCGTCGCTCCAGGGGAATATGCAGTTAAACTTACCATAAATGGAAACAGCACCGAATATCATTTTAATGTACTGTCCGATCCGCGTTTACAAGAAGCTGGAATTAAAAAAGATGATCTAATTGCTCAGGAAAATTTGAATCTTGAAATAAGAGATTTGCAAAGTCGGATAAGCTTTATGGCTCAAACAGTTAAAGATCAGGTGGAAGCAATGGAAAAAGATGGGAAGAAAGTAAAGGGTCGGTTATTAGAATTACATCAATCTTTAAATACTGCTGAAGGTACCTATATGACTCCTATGTTGGATGACCAAATAAGTTATCTTGCCAGTATGATGAAGCGAGCAGATCAACGGCCTGGAAAAGATGCCGTGAAACGTTTCGAAGTTTTAAGGGATGAATCCATCGAAATTAAAAAGGAATTTGATAAAGAATTCCCAAAAGCTGATTGGAATTTGATAAAGTAATCAATTGTACAAAAAGTACAACTTCTGTTTATACCTAAAGGTTACCATTTTTTGAACAGCTGAATATAGTTCATATGGTAATTCATATTTAGGTAATTCCGCCAAGAAAATGCCTATTGTAAAGTCCGGTTTTTAGGTTAACCGGACTTTTTTTTTAATAAAAATGAACTTAATTTATTTTTAGATGTTTAAACAATTAATAACTTTGTAAATAATTAAACAAAACTCAATATGAAAAAAACATCATTAATTGCCCTTTTTACTTTCGCCTTATCTTCTGTATTTGCACAGACTAACTGGAACGTAGATAAATCACACTCTAATATTAAATTTGCAGTTACACACATGGTTGTGTCTGAAGTAGAAGGATCATTTTCAGATTTTCAAGGTAATGTAGAATCAACTACTGAGGATTTTAATAATGCGAAGGTAACTTTCAGTGCGAAGGCGGCATCGGTTGACACTGACAATGAAAGAAGAGATGGACATTTAAAGTCTGATGATTTTTTTAATGCTGAATTATACCCAGAATTAAAGTTTGATGGTAAAATCACGAAAGAAGGTGCTAAATACTATTTAGTTGGAAATTTTACTATTCGAGATATTACCAAGGAAGTAAAATTCGATGTAAAATATAATGGTCAAATTGAAGGAAGAAGAGGTAAAGTTGCTGGTTTTAAAGTAACAGGATCAATAAATCGATTTGATTACAACCTTAAATGGAATTCAGCTATAGAATCAGGAAGTTTAGTTGTTGCAGAAGACGTAGAAATACAATGTAATATAGAATTAGGAGAAGTTAAATAAGATTACAACCATTTAACACTTAAAAAGAAGGCTGCAGTATTGCAGCCTTTTTTTATTAACAAAATTTAACATTTTTTACGCTTTAATTAACCACTCTTTAAAGACGTAAAACGTACATTTACGAAAAAATTAATGTGAATTATATGAAAAGAATACTATTTACTTTTGCTTCCCTCCTTTTTTTAATTCAAACGTTGTCTTTTGCTCAGGAAACTGAAGGAACGATTGTCTATAAAGAAACAGTAAAAATGGAAATGAAATTTGAAGGTCCAGAAGCTGAACGAATGATGGCGAGAATGCCACGGGAGCGTTCAATGGATATGCAACTTCAATTTAACACGAAAAACAGCTTTTATAGTTTGTATGAAACAGATGTTGAAGATACCCAAGAAATGTCATTTACTTCAGCAGAAGGACAAGCGCGTCAAGTAAGAATGGTGATGAGAAAACCTGACAATCAGATTTTTGTGAATCTCGATAATCTATCCCTTACAGAAAAAAGAGAGTTTATGGGTAAAAACTTTCTTATCGAGGAAAACTTGAAAGATTTAAAATGGAAGTTAACAGGAGAACAAAAAGAAATTGCGGGATATGCATGCCAAAAAGCAATATATTCTACTGAAAAACTTACTGTTGAAGCATGGTTTGCTCCTCAAATTCCAGTAAAAGCGGGTCCCTCTTCCTATGCAGGATTACCAGGTATGATCATGGAAATCAATGAAAATGAAGGGAAAAAAGTGATTACAGCCACTGCTGTTACTTTTGGTGAAATCGATTCAAGTACTTTAAAAACTCCTAAATCAGGAAAAAAAGTAACGCGTGAAGAATTCCGTCAATTGGTAGAGGAGAAAATGAAAGAAAATGGTGGTGGAGGACAGCGGATGATGATTCGCACAGTTGAACATTAAAATATCCTCAAATAAAACTTAGAGATCATTTATATGAAATATATCGCCATTTTATTATTGATGGGCGCCTTTGTTTTACAAGGCGTTTCACAAAATAAGTACACAAAATTACAAGGAACAATTGTCGATTCGACAAACGCACCACTTCCGGTAGCAACCGTTGTTGTTTTACAAGCCGCTGATTCTGTTTTATACGGATTTAATACTACAGATAAAGACGGATTTTTTGAAATAGGAAAAATTGAACCAGGAAATTATATTCTCCGAGTTTCATTTATTGGATATTCCATTTATCAAAAGTCTTTCAATGTGGACGGAAGTCAAGCCGTTTTAAACTTTGGTAAGGTTGTTTTAGAAGAACAAGATCAAGTACTTGACGGTGTTGATGTTATTGCTGACGCTATTCCAATTTTAATTAAAGGTGATACCGTCGAATATAATGCCACTTCTTTTAAGACTCAAACCAACGCAACAGTAGAAGAACTACTTAAGCGTCTTCCAGGTATGGAGGTAGATAGAGAGGGCAATGTAAAAGCACAAGGAGAAGATGTGCAAAAAATATTAGTTAACGGAAAAGAATTTTTCGGTAATGACCCCAAAATTGCCACAAAAAATCTTCCTGCAAATTCGATTAAAAAGGTGCAGGTCTATGATAGACAATCAGATATTGCTGAATTTACTGGTGTAGATGATGGCGAGAGAGAAAAAACGATCAATCTTAAGTTAAAAGAGGACAAAACAGACGGATATTTCGGAAATGTAGTTGGCGGACTTGGAACGGAAAACACCTATAACACCAAATTAAACTTGAATAAATTTAGTGATAAAACACAGTTATCTGTACTAGGGTCCTTAAATAATATCAATGAGCAATCCTTTGGAATGTTTAATAACTTCTCCATGGGCGGAGGAGGACGTGGCGGCAATTCGATGTCGATCGTTGTGGTTGATGGAAGTGGAAATAATAATTCAGGAATTACGCAAACTGGCACCGGTGGGATAAATTACAATTTTGAATTATCAAAAAACACTAAAATTCAAAGCAGTTATTTCTACAATCAAGTTGGCAATGATTTAGATCAAAATACATTTCGTGAAAATTTTCTTCAAGGAAATACGTACACTACCGATGAAGATTTACTGCGAACAAGCAATAATAGCAACCATCGATTAAATTTAAGAGTAGATCAAAAGCTTTCAGAATTTGCTCAAATCATCGCAAAAGGAAACTTTAGTTTTGCCGATAATTCCACACTTTCAAACAGTTTGTCCGAAACTTTAAATGATAATAGTCAAATTGAAAACAATTCGACCACTGATCAAAACCAAACGAACCAAAGCATGAACATTACAAGTAATGTTTCTTATATGCAAAAATTCAAGAAAGCCGGTAGATCGATGGCTATGGATCTCAATTTGAATTCAAACGGAATCCTTGGTGATTTATATTTGAATTATGATAACACGTATAAACCCTACGATCCAATTAATGGTTATGCAGAACTAATTAACCAGTTTCAAGATCAAACGAACAATCAAATTGACTGGAGCGGACGTGCTTCTTTTACCGAGCCATTAGGTAAGAAAAAGTATATGGAATTTAGTTATGAAAAGAAAAGTTATAAAACAGATTATGATCGTCTATTTTACGATGTACTAATGGATGGTAGTCTTGCAAAGGATATTAATTTATCCAACCTGTACCGCAGAGACTATAATTATAATCAGTTAGGAACCACCTTTACAAGTAATCAAAACAAGTATAATTTTAATCTAGGGTTGAATTATCTAAATTCAAAATTAGAAGGTAATGTGCAGGAAGGTACAGAGATTATTATTAAACCATTTGAAGCCCTATTACCATGGTTTTCATATCGATATAATTTCACCACCTCAAAAAGTTTGAATATTCGATATCAAACAAATCTGAATGAACCTTCTTTAGAACAACTACAACCTTGGGTTGATAATACGGATCCTGTAAATGTATACGTGGGGAATCCGAATCTAAGAGCTGAATATTCACATCGATTAAATG
>JAHEMU010000199.1 GCA_024643485.1 Cytophagales bacterium | reverse complement strand
ATTGAGTATCCCAAAGAATTATTAGATATCCAGCTCCTAGATGATTCTACTGATTTAACTTCAGAAATAATCAAAACACGGTTAAAGGAGATGGGAAATCCTCCACATATTTTACATATTCAACGTACCTCTCGGCAAGGATACAAAGCAGGAGCTCTTTCTCATGGGCTTTCACTTGCAAAAGGGCAATTTATCGCCATTTTTGATGCTGATTTTATTCCCCAACCCGATTTTTTATTAGTAACACTTCTCAGGTTCACCGAAAATATCGGAATGATTCAAACGCGATGGGGGCATTTGAATAGAGACTATAATTCATTGACTAAAATGCAAGCTTTCGGACTAGACGCACATTTTAGCATCGAGCAAACAGGACGAAAATCTGCAGGTAGCTTTATCAATTTTAACGGTACAGGTGGAATTTGGAGAAAAGACTGTATCATAGATGCTGGTGGTTGGTCGGCCGATACATTAACGGAGGATTTGGATTTAAGCTACAGAGCACAACTGAAAGGTTGGAAATTCGATTACATTGAAAATTATGAAGCTCCCGCCGAGCTTCCTATTATCATGGGAGCAGTAAAATCTCAACAATATCGTTGGAATAAGGGAGCAGCAGAAACTGCAAAAAAACATCTATGGAATGTCTTAAAATCCAAGTTGTCCCTCAAACAAAAGATTCATGCCTTTTTTCATTTACAGAATAGCAGCGTATTTCCTGTCATTTTACTTGCAGGAATATTGAGCCTTCCGGTGCTGATTACCAAAGCCAATCACCCAGAATACGATACTATTTTTAATTTTGGCTTTCTCTTTTTTCTCGGATTTTTATCCATTGCCGCCATTTATCGAAAATCCTATTTTACAGGAGCTAAATCAAAATCATCTCCTAAATTTCTACTTGAATTTTTTTCCTTTATTACCGTATCAATGGGCCTATCTTTCCATAATGGAATAGCCGTAATGGAAGGTTGGCTAGGACGAAAAACTCCGTTTGTGCGAACTCCGAAATTTAATGTAGAAGAGAACCATCCGATTACAAAAAATAGCTATATAATACGAAATTTAACCCTGGTTAATTTTTTTGAGGGGGTTTTATCCCTTTATTTTGGATTTGGCATTGTTCTCGGATTATTTTTGCAAGAATATAGCCTTCTTCTATTCCACGGCATGTTATTTCTTGGATTTGGAGCCGTGTTTATTTATTCTATTCAACCCCTAAAAGATGAAAAATAAGCAGTTACTGCATTTTTATTTACCCGTATTTATCAGTGCTGTCGGCTATATATCTTTAGGCTATTTTCTTCCGAGAGACCATGCGATAAGTATTGTAGGTACCTATACTATTCTATTTCTTTTACTTTATTGGTTTTACACGACTTTTGAAATTAGTGAAATTAAGTACTATATCGCGGCAGGGATAATTTTTCGAATGCTCTTTCTATTTTCAACCCCTGCATTATCGGATGATTTTTATCGATTCATTTGGGATGGAGAATTAATTCTCAACGGAATAAATCCTTATATACATTTTCCTTCCAGTTTAGTAGGCAGTGGCAGTGAGGTGATGAAAGAAATTTACTCCCAATTAAACAGTCCCTTTTATTACTCCGTTTACCCTCCAGCTAGCCAATGGATTTTTACTTTTACTGCATCCATTTATAGATATTCTCCCACATTAGCATTGTTTAGCTTACATGGATTAGTTTTGTTAGCCGAGATAGGAAGTATTTTCCTACTCATTAAACTGACAAGAAAATTTCGACTCCCACAGAAAAAAATCCTTCTCTATTTATTGAATCCCTTGGTTATTCTTGAGTTGACAGGGAATTTACATTTCGAGGCATTTGTCATTTTCTTCATGCTGATGAGTTTTTCCTTAATAGTTTTAGAAAAGCATCTTAGCGCTGGAGTATCTTTTGGGTTAGCTATAGCCACTAAACTCCTTCCTTTAATATACCTTCCAATATTTTTACGGAGGATGCCTTGGAAAAATCGGATTTTAAGCGGCCTTATTGGTGTTATTGTGGTCATTATTTCGTTTATCCCATTTATGAGTATTGACTCATTAAGTGGTATGTGGAATAGTATCGGATTGTTTTTTCAACGTTTCGAATTCAATGCGAGCATATATTATCTTGTTAGAGAATGGGGATATTATACAAAAGGCTATAACATCATACAAACTGCCGGACCATTGCTAGCTAAAATTACCATCGTTTTAATTTCCTTACTCATAATAATTGATCTCTTTAAGAAAAGAAGTCTATCTGAAATGATCTGTTGGATGGGTTTGGGTTATTTTTCTTTATCTACTACGGTTCATCCCTGGTACATTATTCCATTGATTGCATTTTCTGTACTCACAAAATATTACTGGCCATTGGTTTGGTCTTTCTTAATTTTTTTCACTTATGCCGGATATGAAATAAGTGGATTTCATGAAAATTATTACGTAGTCGCCGTAGAATATCTTGCAGTGTTTACCTTTGCAGCCTATGAGTTTAAAACAAAAGGCAACAAACGAGTATTAGTAAAACATGAAATTTAGATACCTCTTTGTTATTATTGCCCTTTTCATTGTGATTTATCTAAAAGCGCAAAACCCGTATCACCTCATGCTCGATACCCTTTACTCTCACACTGTTCCTACGATTACCGTGGAGCAATTGTTAAAAGAGAAAGATTCGGTTTTACTTTTGGACACTAGAAGTAGGGAAGAATACGACATTAGTCATATTAGTAAAGCGGTATTTGCTGATTTTGATTCCTTTGCCCCCTCTGATTTAAGATTGAATTCAAAAACCCAAAAAATTGTGGTGTATTGCACCGTCGGCTATAGATCCGAAAAAATTGGAGAACAACTTAAAAAAGCCGGATATTCAAATGTACATAATCTTTATGGTGGAATTTTTGAGTGGGCAAATAAAACCGAACCGCTATTTGATTCAAGTTTAATGCAAACTCAAAAAGTGCATACCTACAATCGAAACTGGAGTATTTGGTTAGAAAAAGGTGAAAAAATTTATCATGACTAAATGTCTTTTAATTGTATATGTTAAAAAACCCATCCCAGGATTAGTTAAAACACGTTTAATCCCTTCTGTTGGGGCTGAAAAAGCTTGTGAAATTTATACTGACCTATTAAATAAAACCTTAGCGGTTGCATCAAATTTTCCTGAAGATCTTTTATTTTCTTACGACCTAGAGTGCCCGGAATTATCTATAACCCATCGAGCATACAATACCTCAAAACAGATAGTAGGAACATTAGGTGATCGAATGGTTCATGATTTTGACACTGCATTTAAAAAAGGATATCAATCCGTTCTATTAATAGGATCAGATATCCCATCTATTTCATTATCCATTTTAAAGGAAGCTCAATCTCGTTTGTCCAAGCATTCAATGGTAATCGGGCCCACCTATGATGGCGGATATTATTTAATCGGTATTAAAAAAGAAACCCCAAACTGGAAAAAGGTATTTCATAACATATCGTGGAGTACCAGTATCGTTTTAAAAGAAACATTACAGAAGGGTAAGGAACAAGGAGTTTCCGTAGGCTTAATTCAAAAGTTACACGATATCGATGTGAAGGAAGATCTTGAATTTCTTGATGGCATCGATTAATTAATTTCCTCTTTGAATTCTTCCGTTTCTTTTAAAACATCACTCATTTGGTGAATCACCTTATCCATTTCAAGGCATTTATCATGAAGTTTTGGAAGAGCATTTTCAATTTCTCTATCGTAAATATTCGATTTAATCAATTGAGTAATTCCCAAAATACTAGCTAGAGGACCTCTGATTTTATGAGAAGTAATATTTGCTAAATTTAACAGGCGGGTCGTAATTTCCGCTAATTTACTGGTTCGCTCTTGTATTCGTAACTCCAAATCTGAATTATGCACTTTTAAGCGTTCATTGCTTTTGCGTAATTCCTGCTTAATTTGTTCGTTCTCAAATTCATAGAAATAAATGGTATTCTTGAAGGATATAATTAGCACCACCAACATAATTGCGGAAAGAACTACAGGCATTTTATAAAATGAATAATTTTCCAAAATGAATCCAATTTGTGGTTTTGGATTGGAAAGCGCATAAAATATTTGATCAGCAAAAAGAAGCCAAACTAAATAATAGGTGATAGCAAAATAAAATAATATCTTTTCATCCCTTCTTGATATTAGGATGGTACTCACAATTATAAAGCTAATTCCTATAATTGGAAGATTTATATATTGTCCATCAGGAGTTTTACCGCCAATTAATTGATTAAAAAGCGGTATGCATGACGCTCCGAAACAAATAATAAATTTTGAGACCTGGTTAAACCCGACAAAATTCCAAAATATACTCGAAGCGGTGATAATACCAATTCCAAGTACTACCCAAGAATTTAATGTCTCGCCACTTTTTTGATGGATAAAAAATAATCCAACATATAAAATAGCAGTTATTATTGAAATGATATTAATAATTCTGACACTCCTCTGTTGGCGGAAATTCATCTCCGGGGTAATCCCAATGTTTCTTATTTTAGAGAGTATTTTTAACATACATATTAAATATACAATAAAAAATATAGAATAGTACAATAAATTTCACCGAATAAAAAATAGCTTATAATTCAGGATGGCGCTCAAAAACCTCTTCTCCGTTAAATAAATAACGATACGTCACCAATCGGCGTGAAACTGAGGTCCCCAACTTTTTCGCTATGTTGATCATTTTAGGATTAAAATCACCAATCCAAATTAATTCAACATCGGTATAATTAGTCGATCTCTTTAGCTCTTGTTCTGCTTCTGCAATGATAAACTGATCTACTCCTTTTCCGTGGTATTCTGGAATAACCCCAAAAATCATCCCCGCAATTTTCTGTATTTTACCTAATTTGAATTCAATAAGAAATCGCAGTTTGTTAATCAAATTTAGCTTGCCTTTAAACTTTCTAAAAATGGAATTAATATCAGGAATACTGATGAAAAATGCGATGGGATCTTCCTTATAATAAGCAAACCATATTAATTTGGAATCAGCAACAGGCTTAATGGCTTTAAGCATCACTTTAGCCTGATCTCGTTTAATTTGTTTATTTCCGTCGTGTTTTCCGTATGCTTTATTGTAAACAACCACCAAATCATCCACAATTTTATCGAAATTTTTTATTGGGAGATATCTAGCAGAAAAGTTCGAATCTTTTGATATCACATCATGTACTCTGTAGGTTCTATCATCAAATTGCGATTTATCTCGGAGTGTTAAACCGAAGCAAAACTGATTATAAAACACTTGGAATCCATACGTCTCGAAAAGTCGTTGATAATATGGTGGGTTGTAGCTCATTCCATATAAAGGAGGGTGAAAACCCTCTACCAATAACCCCCAAAATTTATCTCTTTCCCCAATATTTACGGGTCCATCTACTGCTTGTACTCCACCCGCTTTTAGCCATTCGATTGATGTATCAAATAGGAGATTCGCCGCATCTTGGTTATCAATGCATTCGAAGAAACCAATATTTCCAACCGGGTATTTATCCCCTTTATTTTTATAGCGAGGGTTAATAAAGGCAGCAATCCTACCAATACAAACTTGGTTCTGCTTTAAAATCCAACGCTTTAGGGTAATTTTCTTTAGTAACTTATTTTTACTTGGATTAAATACCGCATTT
>JAHEMU010000198.1 GCA_024643485.1 Cytophagales bacterium | reverse complement strand
AAATTTTTTGTAATAAGTTTCTTCCAATTTTTTTGGAACAACTATGAATTTTTTATTCAAGAAAGGAAGTATCTTTTTACCATCTACTGCTTTTTCAAAAGTGAAAAGTTTTCCTTCTAGAACCATCCAAGCAGGGTGATGACAAATGATATACGCCCCTTTGTATTGGAAGTCAATTTTTTCGCCACCGAATTTTATCGTCGGGAAATAATGTGTGTTTTCTTCGTTCCTTCTAAAATGGAAAAGCACCGATGCTTTTTCCGCTTGGACTTCTAGTTTTTTCCAAGCCGGCTCTCCATCTTTCCCCATTTCATACACCTGCTTTTCGGAAATAAGTTCGAGAATTTGGGATCTCCTTTTTTCTAAGAATACACTTATCTGTTCTTGCAATTCCTTATTACCTTTTTCTTGATCATAGGTTTTAATAAAGAAATCGTCAGTTTTTATGGGCTTTCGGGAGAATTTACGGGCAATTGCATCCTGTTGTATGCTGTCCATTAACTCGATAAGTTTATAATCTATCTTATCCAGACCATGGGAAAATTCTTCAGCATTTTTAAAGGAAATGTTTTGATGTTGATAAGTCAAACTGCCTTTTTCATTTAAGGCAATGACAAAAGATTCAAAAAGGTAGCCCAAATATTCGTGCTCAAAAAGAGAGTAGACTAACTGGAACGGTTTTGAGGCAGAGACTTTCATTTTACACCAAACTAATCCCAAATATACGGTTATTTGGATAATTAATGACTAAATAAAAGAATAATTCTTTAGGAGGGGAGATGCTCTAGTGATGAGTATTTTGTGGCAATACTAGCAGGTCGATACGAGACTAAAATAGTGAGAATTAAAACACAAATGGAAGTGCCTATAAAGTCGGAAAGTTCCATTTTTACAGGATAAGCAGATTGCACTGCGGAAATCATTCCCATGCTTACAAATCCAAAGGTTTGCTGGAGGTAAACGATTGCTCCGCCGACGGTAAGGCCGATAGCGGTACCCGACAAAGAGATTAATAAGCCTTCTTTAATGAATATCTTTCGAATGGTAGAGGTTTTGGCTCCAAGGGAATACAAGATGGCGAGATGATCTTTCTTATCGATGGCCAGCATACTGAGTACAAATAAGATGTTAATTGAACCTACCCCTAAAATGAGAACCAACGCTATAAACACAAAGAGCTTTTCAATTTTTAATAATTTGTAAAGATCCGCATGTTGTTCTTCTGCGGTTTGAATTTTAAAATGTTCTCCAAACCGGTTCTGTAAAGCGAGTTTAACTTCATCAATTTGTTTGGGGTCGTTAGTTTTTATCTCAATTGAAGTTCGTTTATCTCCGTAGTCAAGTAGCTCCTGCGCGAATTTTAGTGGGACGAAAATATAATTTTCATCGAATTGTTTTTGGATACTAAAAACTCCACCTGGAAGAATACTTTTTTTGCTATACGACTGAGACGGATTGAGGGAACTGCGATTGATATCCTTGATATAGTGGACTTGAATGGAGTTAATTTCATCGTTATTCCAAATTTTGAGATAATATTGAACACCCCTTCCAATGATCGCATAATTGAGTTGATCTTCTTCAAAAATGGGTTTACCCTCTACAATAGAACTATTGATCCGACCTTCTTTAATAAACTCATCACTCATACCTTTCATGGTGATCACCATTTCCGCGTCTTTATATTTCACGTAGGCATAGTCCTCAATAACCTCAGTAGTATAGGCAATCCCTGGGATTTCAGACATTTCGCGTTTAAACTGATCATTGTATGGGAAGGATTTTCCCAATTTAGCTTCCATTTTTATTTCAGGATCAAACGAAGCATTTAAGGAAGTGAGCAATTCCTCTAATCCATTAAAGACCGATAAAACAATAATTAATGCTGCGGTACACACGGAAACTATCACCAAGGAGATAATGGTGAGGATATGAATAAAATTTTTATTTCTTTTTGATAAGAAATATCGCTTTGCAATAAACGTTGAAAGATTCACGTCAATTATTTTTCATCGGGGTTTTTGGGAATATCTAATTTACTGAGAATTTCCTCCAATCGAATGGCTTGTTCTTCCACTTCATCTTTATAGAAGATTAATTCAGGAACCCTCCTCACTTGCTTACCGATATTTTTTCCTAAAAGATTACGAATTTCGCTTTTATGATCATTGATTTGATTGAAAACATTTTCCTTATTTTCCACCATCATAAAACTGAGATAAATTTTCGCAACACTTAAATCTGTACTGATTTTAACGTCCATTACAGATACTAAATGATTACCTACTATACCCTTTTTATCCTGTTGTAAGATATCTCCGATCTCTTTTTGGATCAATCTTGCTACTTTTCGCTGACGTTGACTTTCCATATATTCACAAATATCTCATTAAATTTACGTAATTGCATCATGTTTCACTATAACCTACCGATTTAATTCGCCTTGTTCCGATTTTTTAACATAAATGACGTTTCCAGAATTCTCGTTATCGCATTGATAATGCTGTTAATTCGCATCCCCTATTACATTTGGGGAGAATCCATATTTGTAGAAATTTTTCAATACCTTCTTATAGGTGAAAAGGTAAGTTCAGATATATGGATGTATAGTGATATAATGTCTGAGATACCTCCTTTTGCCGCTTATTTTTATTCCTTTCTTTCGCTATTGTTTGGGCGAGATTTATGGATACACCATTTTTTAGGGTACTTCGTTGGGGTATTGATGGTTATTCTATTTAATAACCTGGTAAATAATAACAGAGCAAATGTTATTCAGTCGGCTGTTCCTGGACTGATGCTAGGAATTTTACTTTCCATTTCCCCATCCACGTATACACTAACTCCGGTGATGATCTGCATGTCGTTCATCTTGTTGGTAATAAATTTCCAATTTCGACATCTGGAATTTAAAACAAAAAGGGACGAAAAAATATTAAATATTGGTTTGTATTTGGGGTTGGCCATTCTATTCTTTACTCCTGCGGTCTATTTTATCATTGCTACATTTCTGATATTAGCTATTTATTCACGAACCATTTTTAGGCGGTACTTAATGATTCTATTTGGGGCTTTTCTCCCATTATTTTTCTTGTTCGCTGCGTATATCCTATTTAAAGACCCTGTAGATTTATTTAATTATTTAATCAGTTACGAGTGGTATGGTGCTGAATTGAGTTTCCATTGGAATGGCACGCTTATCTTTCTCTTTTCGGCACTAATTATTGGGATTGCATCGGTCATAATGGTAGGGAGGTTTACCAATTATCAAACTGCGCTAAACCAAGCGATGTTTATATGGTTGCTATTTGGGTTTGGTATATACTGGGTATATAACCTGAATAATCCAGGGGCGGTCATTATTCTTATTCCACCTATTGCGTTTTACCTTTCTCAATTATTTACATTGGTTCCAAAAGGTCGTTGGGCGATTATTTTAGGTGTTTTGCTATTTACTGGATCGTTTTATGTGAATGTACTTTCTTGGAAAGGAACAGGAGAGGATCAATCAAATTTTGAGAATAACCCGTATTCGGAAATAACAAAAGGGAAACGAATTTTAGCCTTGGAGAGCGGTTGGTTTTGGTATTATAATGCGTATCACGCCACTTCATTGTTCAACTTTGACTTGGTAAAACCTGTCTTTGAAGCTGCACCTGACTATAACCGAATAGTGACGATTAATGGATATTTATCAGCAGATTTACCGGAGGTAATTCTTGATCCGAATAGATACTTGGAGCCATATATGGAGTATATGCCCGATTTGCAAAAGAAATATCAACTACATGAAAATCCGTTCTACTGGGAACGGATTAGCAACTGATTTTATTTACTCTATTTGCATGTCTTCCGCCCTCAAACGAGGTGGAGAAGAATGTCTTAACAATATCAAAGGCCTCTTCTTCTGTTAAATACCTCGCCGGTATACACAAAATATTGGCATCATTATGTAAGCGTGCCATTGAAGCAATTTCAGATTTCCAACAAATGGCTGCACGTATTCCTTGATGCTTATTGGCCGTCATGGCCACCCCATTTGCACTTCCACAAATAAGAATACCAAACGGATGTTGTTTATTTTCAACTGCCGACGCTACGGGATGGGCGAAGTCTGGGTAATCCACTGAATCTGATGAATACGTACCCATATCCTCAATAGATGTAAATAGGGAAGAAAGGGCAGTTTTGATGCGTTCTTTTAAATCATAACCGGCATGATCAGAGCCTATTGCAATTGAATTAGTCATTTGATTCTTGTTTAATAAGTGCTTCTTCTTTTTTCTTTCTTCTCAATACCATCGCCGAGATCATAATACTTATTTCATATAAAAACGACAAGGGAACCCCAACAAATATCATGGTAAATGGATCAGGAGGAGTAATAATCGCTGCTAATATAAATATGACTACAATGGAATGCTTTCTGTAATGACGCATGATCGTAGGAGTAACCAATCCAACTTTGGAAAGAAAATAGGTGACGATTGGAAGTTGAAATAATACTCCACTTCCAAGGACCAGGGTCAAAATAGTGGAGACGTAATTAGTAATATCAAATTGATTTTGCACCTCAGAAAATACGGAATAGGTGGCGAAGAAATTGATTGCTACAGGAGTAACAATATAATAGCCAAACATAATTCCAATGATAAATAACAGCGACACAAAGAAAACAGCTCCTCTTGAAATTTTGCGTTCATGAATATGTAGGCCTGGTGCAATAAACCTCCATATCTCCCAAAATATATAAGGAAATGCAATAACGATACCACCCACAAAAGAGGCGGTCATGTGCATCATAAACTGCCCCATCATTTGTCTGCTCTGTAGTTCGAAAGGAAAATCTCCCAAACACAAAGCTTCTATATGTATCCAGTTACCAAACTCACATAATTTGCGAAAAGTCCAAAAGTCAGACTTGGTAGGGGCGAATATCACGTCGCCGAATAAAAAATCTTTATTTAGAAATAATACGATCGCGAAAATCATGATCGCCAAACCAGAACGAACGATGTGCCATCTTAATTCTTCAAGATGGTCTAAAAAGGACATCTCCTTTTCCTCTTGATCTAGTTTTCCTGCTTTACTCATTTATACAAAGGGAATGAATGCATCCACCCGTTTATCTCTTCTTTTATTTTACTGATTTGAGAATCATTTTCTCTGCTTTCAATAACTCGGTCAATAAAGTCTACCACTTTTATCATATCAGCTTCAACCATGCCACGAGTAGTTGCAGCGGCCGTACCCACTCTCATACCAGAAGTCACAAATGGCGACTCAGTATCGAAAGGTACCATGTTTTTATTTATGGTAATGTCGGCTTTAATTAGGCTATCTTCCGCTTCTTTTCCGTTAATTCCTTTTCCTCTCAAATCAATCAACATCATGTGATTGTCTGTCCCACCTGATATCACTTGGTATCCTCGTTTCACGAATTCCTCTGCCATTACCTTGGCATTCTTAGCAACCTGCATCACATATTTGAAATAATCATCCGACAAAGCTTCTCCGAATGCGATGGCTTTTGCAGCAATTACATGTTCCAATGGTCCACCTTGAGTTCCAGGAAACACACCACTGTCCAATAAAGAGGTTAGTTTTCTTAGGGTACCTTTAGCGGTAGTAATGCCAAATGGATTGTCGATATTTTCACGCACCATGATTACCCCTCCACGTGGACCTCTTAAGGTTTTATG
>JAHEMU010000197.1 GCA_024643485.1 Cytophagales bacterium | reverse complement strand
AAGAATCAACCAAAATCAGATCCAGAGGCAGAACAATTAGAGCTTTTAAGCAAATCGTGGTCGATTGCAACCGTTTCATTAGATGGTGAGAATGTATTGCAGCATTTTAGCGGATTTCAGCTTTCTGTAAATTCAAATTATACATACACTTCAAATTCAGATATTATTGAACGCCAACCAAACCCTTGGTTAACGTCAGGTACTTTTGAGTTTGCAAAAAATAACAATGGAGACGTTGATATCAATAAAGTAATACGCGATGGAAGTTTGCCAATTAATATAGCAATAAACGGAGAGGAACTGACCTTGTCGTTTACATTCGATGAAGCAACTCATTCTGGAACAGGTAGGATAAATGGAGTTTCAGGAAATTGGGTAATGACATTTAATTAAATTCAAATATTTTATAATTTGATGTAGCGGTAAGTTGATAATTATCAACTTACCGCTTTTTTAATTAAAAGGAATACTTCTACTTTAGAGGGATGGAAGTTCAATTGAAGTTTTCAGGCATCGATTATGAAACCAACCTTTCCAAAGGTATCTCGATAGCCATTCCTGTTACAACCAACGGTGTGCGTTGTTTTCATGCCCCAAAAGCAGAATACCTACCCGTAGTAATGGGCGATTTTATTGGTTCAGTAAAACAGGGGGCTCCAATAAATTTTTTTAATGTAAAAGTAAATCCACACGGCAATGGAACACATACTGAATGCATCGGACATATCTCCGCTCTGCAACAGTCGGTGTTAACTCAATTAAAAGAGCATCATTTTGCCATGCAACTGATCACCCTTACTCCCGTTCAATTACCAAACGGCGATCAAGTGATTACAGAAGAATTGTTAAAAACAATATCCTTTAAAAACACACCTGCCTTGGCCATTCGGACTTTACCGAATTTAAAAACTAAATTGGTAAAGGATTATTCAGGCACCAATCCTTGCTATCTCACAAAGGAAGCGATGAAATGGATCGTAGATCGCGGTATCCATCACTTCTTGTTGGACCTGCCTTCAGTTGACCGGGAAGAGGATGAGGGCATGTTAAACTCGCACAAGTTATTTTGGTCTGAGGGTAGGGAAAACGCCACCATTACGGAATTAATTTTTGTTCCTGATCATGTGAACGATGGATTGTATCTTCTTAACTTGCAAATAAGTAATTTGGAGCTGGACGCATCACCTTCAAATCCAACCATATATCCATTAACTGAAGCAAATGAATAAGGTTTATAATTTTAGTGCTGGTCCGTCAATCCTTCCTCAAGAGGTATTCAGAGAAGCGGCGGAAGGAGTATTAAATTTGAATCAATCCGGACTTAGTATTTTAGAAATAAGTCACCGCAGTAAGGATTTTATGTCCATTTTGGAAGAAGCGAAATCTTTGGTCAAGGAATTGCTCCAAGTACCGGAACAATATGAGATTTTGTTTTTAACAGGAGGAGCAAGTGCACAATTTTATATGTCTGCAATAAACTTTCTTCCAGAAGGAGGAACAGCAACTTATATAGATACAGGTGTTTGGTCGGCGAAGGCCATTAAAGAAGCCTCAAAATTTGGTAAAATTGTTCCTGCATCTTCGTCAAAAGACCGTAATTATTCCTATTTACCAAAGGAACATCATATTCCAAATGATGCTTCTTATTTACATTATACCTCAAATAATACGATCTATGGCACTCAATTTTCAACTGCGATAAGGTCGGAGGTACCAGTCATTTGTGATATGTCCTCGGATATTTTTAGTCGACCGATAGACGTTGCAAAGTATGCTATGATTTATGCCGGAGCACAGAAAAACTTAGGACCCGCAGGCACGACATTAGTAATCATAGACCCAAAAATTTGCGGTAAAAGTGGCAGGAACTTACCTTCCATGTTAGACTACCAAGTTCATATTGAAAATGGCTCTATGTTTAATACCCCTCCGACATTTCCAATTTATGTCTCCATGTTAAACCTTCGATGGTTAAAAAAGCAAGGAGGAGTGCGAGCTATTCAACAAAAAAATATAGAAAAAGCCAATTTATTATATCAAGAAATTGATTCTAATCCCTTGTTTAAAAATGAAATAGCCCGCGAAGAACGCTCTATGATGAATGTGGTATTCGATGCCATTTCCCCAGAAATTGAACACGCATTTTTGAAATTTGCGGAGGAAAATTATTGCAGTGGAATCAAGGGACATCGAAGTCGAGGCGGATTTCGTGCCAGCATATATAATGCAATGGATATCGAAGGAGTCCAACACTTAGTTGATACCATGGCCCTTTTTTCTATAAATTTTAATAAAACTAACCACTAACCACTAACCACTAACCACTAACCACTAACCACTAAATTAACCACCATGTCTGATAAAAAATACACCACCATCCATTATCAATCGTATTTACAACTAGATAAACTATTGGATGCCCAATCGCTTCGAAGCTTGGAGGTGGAAGGAAAAACAGCCCACGATGAAATGTTATTTATCATTATTCATCAGGTGTATGAGTTGTGGTTTAAGCAAATTATTCATGAACTCGATTCAGTTGTAGGACGCTTTCATACTGACCGAGTGGACGAGAGAAACGTTGGAGTAGCAGTGGCTCGTCTGAAAAGGGTAATTGAAATTCAAAAACTGATCATTGATCAGATAAGAATTCTGGAAACCATGACGCCATTAGATTTTCTAGAATTTAGAAACTACCTCTTTCCTGCCAGTGGGTTTCAGTCTTACCAATTTAGGGTGTTAGAAACCATGCTTGGGTTGAAGGATGAAAAGAGATTAACATATAATAATAAACCTTACGAATCGGCTTTTGATGAAAAGTTAAAAAAGAAGCTTATCGACATTAAGGAAGGTCATTCGTTGTTTGATTTGGTCGAAAATTGGTTGGAAAGGACTCCATTTCTTCAATTTGAAGGGTTTGATTTTATTGAACATTATAAAGGAGCTGTTCATACCATGATTGAAAAAGAACAAGCAATGATTAAAAAATCTCAATTTCTCTCTGATGAAGAAAAGCAAATGAGGTTGAAAATGTTAGGTAATACGGACACTTTTTATGAAATCATAACCAGTGAAGAAGCACATGAAAAAATGAAAGCCGATGGACAGGTGCGGTTAAGCTACCGAGCAACCATCGCAGCGTTACTTATAAATTTGTACCGTGACGAACCCATACTTCATCAACCTTACCAACTATTAACTTGCTTAATTGAAATGGATGAGTTACTAACCACTTGGCGATACCGTCACGCACAAATGGTGTTGAGAATGTTAGGAAAAAAAATCGGCACTGGAGGGTCATCCGGCTATGATTATTTACATGCTACGGCAGTAAAACATCATATATTTACCGATTTTCATAATATCGCAACCCTATTGATTCCAAGGTCTGATTTGCCAGAACTACCTGAGCAAGTGAAGCAAAGTTTGGGATTTTTTTACAAAGGAAATTAGAAAATCCTTGTAAGTAATCGCAAAATTTTGTTGGGAATGCACCTTCCCCTCCCCGTTTCAAGTTAGTCGAAATTGGGGTAACTATCCGTTTTTAAATGCTTATGTTTTTAGAAACGGATAATTTCTTCCTGGATATTCGTATATTGAATATTGTTTCTTTTTTGAAATCATTAATTCCACAAATATGAAAACTATGACATGTAAGCAATTGGGAGGAGCTTGTGAATTGGAATTTCAAGCGTCTACATTCGAGGAGATGGCAGAATTGAGTAAGAAGCATGGGATGGAGATGTTCCAGAAAAATGATCAGGCTCATATGGAAGCGATGAATAAAATGAGAGAATTGATGTCTTCACCAGATGCAATGAGTAAATGGTTTGAAGATAAGAGGAGGGAATTTGAATCACTTTAAAACCAGATTAACTTATGAAGTATGTAATTGTATTTTCCTTCATATTGATTGCGGGATGCAACCAATATACGCGTGACAACACCCCTGAAAGAATCATCACTGCGGAGTATATACAAACTGAAGAATTTGCAAAACAGAATTTGCCATTTTCCCAAGTGGTAAAACATGACAATATTTTATATGTATCCGGACAAGTGGGTGATTTACCTGAAACCGGTGAATTGATTGAAGGAGGTATTGGCCCCGAAACTCGGCAGACGATGTTAAACATTAAAGCGATACTAGAAGCAAATGGGTCATCGATGGATAAAATAATCAAGTGTACGTGTATGTTAGGAGATATCAACGATTGGGCTGAGATGAGCAAAGAGTACATGACCTTTTTTCCAAATCATAAACCGGCAAGAAGTGCATTCGGTACGACTGGTTTGGCTTTAGGTGCCGCAGTGGAAATTGAATGTATGGCGGCCGCAAATTAATGGAAGTGAAGGTCTTTTAACTCTTTTAAGATAGGATCATTTTGAACCAAATAATAAGTCTTAGTAAATGAAAAAAATTTGCACGTTTATAATCATCATTTTTTCGTTTGGCAATACCCTTTATTCCCAACAACAGTTTGCTAAATTAATAGGGAAGGTTAATGACTCCGAAACCAACCAGGGAATACCCTACGTGAGTATAAGTATCACCAATTCTACAAGAGGAACGGCTACTAACGAGATCGGGGATTTTTTTATCTTCCTCCGAGAGGGTGATAATTCAGAAAAATTGAAATTTTCTAGCATTGGTTATATCACGAAATACCTTTCCATCAACTCAATTCCAGATATCCAAAACATTGCGGTTGAACTTGAGCCAGATACTAAATTGCTTAAAGAGGTAGTTATCGCTAAACAAGCAATTAATCCAGTGGAAATAATAGAAGATGCCATTAATTCATTGGATAAAAATTATTTGTATCAACCATTTAACCTTGAATTTTACTCGAAACTAGAAGCTAAAAATGTGGTTGAAAAGAAATCCTTCGTGATAGAATCCATTTTATTTGGCTACTGTGAAGGGTATGAAAAAAGTGCGATGAAAAATTTTAATGTGTTGGCTAATCGCTCGGAAGGTGAAAACCCCCTTGAAGAAATGAATTATCCTTATTGGCCTTCGCTTGAAATTCATCGTGCAGATGTGATCTCCGATCCGGAAAAAACAGGGATTCTTAATATTAAGAACTTGGATAAATTCGAATTTAAATATAATGGCATTGCCACCTTCGATACCGATACCACTTATATTATTGAATATTTTGCTCCAAAACCTTCAAAAAAGATTACCGGTTATGAGCGTGTTACCTCTTTCTATAAAGGCGTTGTCTATATAACCACTTCGACTTTTGCAATTATTCGACATGATATCGAAACGGATGGTTTTAGCCATTCTATCTATTATAAAAAAATGGGTGATTACTATTTTCCTTATATGATTACAGGATCGAGGGGTTTTGATGGCGATTATCTATTTACAAGGATAAAAAACGAGATTATTCTTACCAATTTAAGATTGGAAGACATTCAAAAAATTGAATTGGGAAATGAGTTTAGGAGCATTTTTGAAATCCCTGATGATCCGGAATATTGGGAAATAAATCATCCAAATTTGCCAAATAAATAAGGAGGGCTGCCTAAATAACTCATCAAAGTTGATCCTATTAAATCGGAAGTAGGAGAATACTTCTACAGTCAAATGCCTTAAAGGGATACTTTTATCAGAATAACTAACCGTTTATCATTAAAATTTCCCAAAATGTAACATAAGAACGGTTATACGAGTCTTAACAGTTGGAAAATCGTTATTTTTA
>JAHEMU010000196.1 GCA_024643485.1 Cytophagales bacterium | reverse complement strand
TTTACATGCCTAACTCCGTTCAGGTATTTAAAAATTATGCCATCGTTAGATGGGATGCTTTAGAAGGTGGAAAAGTTACTTATAAAGTGAAAGTGATGAATATGTTTGAGGATATCTTAATATCTGAAGAGACAACTGACACCTTCTTCGAACTAGATCTAAACGATAAAAAAATAGAGTCCTATCCTAATGTCTTATTAATCGTTTCGACTGTAAATGATGAAGACGTAAAATCTGCTACTATTGCAATCAAAAAGTTGCCAAACAGCTACAAAACACAAGTTACTACGGGCTTAGATGATTTGATGAGTGGAATTTCTGAGGAAACCGCGCTAAACAAATATATCTTGGCAGGATTTTATGAAGATAACAACTTGTTAGTTGATGCACTAACCAGCTACGAAGAGGCAATTAAATTGGCTCCAGAAGTTGAGACTTATAAAGAAGCTTACGAAGAATTCTTACTTAGAAATGGACTAAAAACCGCTAAGAAATAATCAGGATTCTCAAGATCATCTGAATAATTTTAAAAAG
Source organism: Cytophagales bacterium (assembly GCA_024643485.1). Classification (GTDB taxonomy): domain Bacteria; phylum Bacteroidota; class Bacteroidia; order Cytophagales; family Cyclobacteriaceae; genus JAHEMU01. The sequence continues at coordinate 5,195 of JAHEMU010000196.1, read as the reverse complement.
CACCTGGTTTAAATCAGGTGCTTTTTCTTTTTTGGCAATGTTATTTTAGAATAGAAAGGTTCAACTGAACATTTATTACCTTTGTTTCGTGAAACCTCAACTGATATTAATTCCCGCTCCTATTACCGACCCCGGTAAACCGGAACAACTGCCATTGGAAATAAGTAATTGGATAAGTTCCATTCAACATTTCCTCGTTGAAAACGTGCGTACTGCTCGTAGATATATAAGTTCTTTACAATTGGGTATCGACATTCAAGAATTGTCTTTTGAGATTATAGATAAAAACACTACCCCCGACCAGATGAAGAAACTCCTTCAACCAATGGCAAACGGGAAAAATATGGGCGTCATTTCAGAAGCTGGCTGTCCAGGGGTAGCAGACCCAGGCGCTTTAGCCGTTGAATACGCCCACAAAAAAGGATATGAAGTGGTGCCTTTGGTAGGTCCTAGTTCGATATTACTCGCACTAATGGCTTCTGGCATGAACGGCCAAAAATTTTGTTTTCATGGATATTTACCAATCGAAGAAGAAGATCGAAAGAAAACCCTGCGGAAATTAGAAGAAGAATCCAGAAAATTTAATCAAACACAAATTTTCATTGAAACTCCCTACCGGAATAATGCGCTGTTAAAAAGTATTTTGGAAGTCTGCCATCCAACGGCTCGGGTATGTGTAGCACGAGATATTACCGGCGATAACAACCTTGTAAAAACTCAAACAGTGGCGGAATGGAATGGCCAGCTTCCAGAATTACATAAATTACCAACGGTTTTTCTTATACATCGGTAAGAATTTATTAAATTTGCGCTTTATAATAAATTTTGTCTTTTATGTCATACTTCTTTACATCAGAGTCGGTATCTGAAGGTCATCCCGACAAGGTTGCAGATCAAATTTCAGACGCGATAAATGATCATTTTCTTGCTTTCGATCCCATGTCGAAAGTGGCATGTGAAACCTTAGTTACTACTGGTTTAACTGTATTAAGTGGTGAGGTTAAATCCACGGCTTATCTAGATGTACAGCAAATTGCACGCGACGTCATCAATAAAATTGGTTATACCAAAGGAGAATATATGTTCGACGGAAACTCATGTGGCGTTATTTCCGCTATCCACGAACAGTCTCCAGACATTAATCAAGGAGTAGATCGTGGTAACCCCGAAGATCAAGGAGCTGGAGATCAGGGAATGATGTTTGGATATGCGACGGTCGAGACAGACAGCTATATGCCATTAGCATTGACTATTTCTCATCTAATTCTAGAAGAGTTAGCCAACCTAAGACGTGAAAATAAAGAAATAAAATACCTTCGTCCTGATGCGAAATCGCAGGTGACATTGCAGTATGACGAAAATAATAAGCCAGAACGAATCGAGGCTATCGTTATCTCAACTCAGCACGATGATTTTGATGAAGAAAAAACCATGTTAGCAAAAATTAGCACAGATATGAAAAATATCTTGATGCCAAGAGTGCTAAACAGACTGAATGAAGAGAACAGAAAATTATTCGGTTCGGATATAAAATATCATATAAATCCAACAGGTAAATTTGTTATCGGTGGACCACACGGAGATACTGGATTAACTGGAAGGAAAATCATTGTAGATACCTACGGAGGAAAAGGAGCTCACGGTGGAGGAGCATTTTCTGGAAAAGACCCAAGTAAAGTTGACCGGTCTGCTGCTTATGCAACTCGCCATATCGCTAAAAATTTGGTTGCTGCTGGCGTAGCGGATGAGGTATTAGTTCAAGTTTCTTACGCGATAGGTGTAGCAAATCCGACGAGTATTTTTATTAATACGTACCGTACCTCGCATGTGAACATGAGCGATAGTGAAATTGCTTCTATCGTTGCAGGTATTTTTGATATGCGTCCATACGCTGTTGAAACTCGCCTAAAATTAAGAAACCCAATTTACTCAGACACCGCGGCTTATGGCCACATGGGTAGAACTCCTGAAATTAAGACAGTGAGTTTTAAAGATGGAAGCCAACAAGTTAAAACCATGGAAGTAGAAACCTTCACATGGGAAAAACTAGACTATGTAGATAAAGTTAAAAAAGCATTTAAGCTATAAAAAAAAGCCCTGCTTTCGCAGGGCTTTTTTTTATTTTAATTTAAATAAGCGGAATACATCCAAATCAACTTTTCTTGTTCCCTGATATAATCAGACATCAATGCGTTAGTGCCTTCGTCTTCAATATCAGCGGCCAAGTTCAAAATACGCCTTTGCTTGATTAATAAAATCTGCAATGCTTCAACCACTTCTGCAATTCCCTTCTTCCCGTTTGAAACTTCACTACTTTCTTTAATTTCACTAGAGGCAATATACGTTGAATAACGATGATCTGGCGAACTACCCAAGGTGAGAATTCGTTCAGCTATTTCATCAATTTTGAGAAATAGATTATTGTATAATTCTTCAAATTTCACATGAAGTTCAAAGAAATTTTCCCCTTTGATATTCCAGTGATAGCCTTTGGTGTTTTGGTACAAGACGGAGTAATTAGCTAATAAATCATTCAATTTATCCGCCAATTCACCACTTTTCTCATTACTAAGTCCTATTCTGCTTACGTTTTTCATGCCTTTTTATTTATCAATAGACCCCACTACCCTTTTCATAAAAGCATTCAATGCTTCCTTTTCAGTTTGGCCTTCTTTAATCAGTTTTCTCACCTCGAGTGCGCCGTACATGTTGGATATTAATTCCCCAATAACGTCTAACTCTTCGTCTTTAATTGCTGCACTTTCTGAAATATGTTCGAGAACTTCGATTGCCTCTAGAACATAATCCTGATCGTGTTCAACTACGAATTGATGAATGTGTTTAATTAGTGGTAGTTTCATCTATAAATTGTTTTAAAGATTCTGCTTGGTTGGTTTGAATTTGATTTGTCAATTTTCCGTTTTGAAAAGCAGCAAAGGTTGGAAGGTTATTAACATTCGCTAATTTTCTTGAATTTGGAAATTGTTCAGCATCTACCATAATAAACAACACATCCTCCTTTTCAGTTGCAAATCTCTTGAATTTTGGTTTCATCAAACGGCAATTACCGCACCATCCCGCTGAATATTGTACCATCACTTGTTTATTTGATGCTACAATTTGATCTAAATTATCTTGTTCTAATTCCTGATACATCTTTTCAAAATTTAATTAGTCTGTAAATATTCTGCCACACCGCTTCTATCGGCTTTCATGGCTTGTTTTCCTTCTTCCCAGTTAGCAGGACACACTTCACCGTGCGATTGTACATGTGAATAAGCATCGATCATTCTCAAGAAATCATTTACATTTCTTCCTAATGGCATGTGGTTTATTCCTTCATGAAATACCACACCCTCCTCATCGATTAAATAAGTAGCTCGGTACGTAACGTTGTCACCTTTTAAAAGCGCGTAACCCGTAACCTCATCATAAGTTGCTTCTTCAATATCTAGAATATCTAGGGTAGAAGATAAGTTTCTGTTACTATCTGCCAGAATTGGATAAGTAACACCTTCAATACCACCGTTGTCTTTCGCTGTATTTAACCATGCAAAATGCACTTCAGCGGTGTCACATGAAGCTCCAATTACCATGGTATTGCGCTTTTCAAATTCAGTCAAAGCCGATTGGAACGCGTGAAGCTCTGTCGGACACACAAAAGTGAAATCCTTAGGATACCAAAACAACAATACTTTCTTTTTATTGTTGATTGCTTCTTGTAGTACATTCAGTTGAAAGGTGTCGCCCATTTCATTCATTGCGGGTACACTGATATTTGGAAATTTTTTACCTGTAAATGCCATAACTTTTAATTGTTTATTAATTGATGGTTCAAAATTAAGAAAGTGTTTTAATAGACACAAACGAATTTTTCTATACCTTTGATAGATAACATCTATAATATGAACTTTCAACAATTGGAATATATTTTGGCGGTACACCACCACAAGCATTTTGGCAAAGCTGCAGATAGCTGTAATATCACACAGGCAACCCTTTCAGCAATGATTAAAAAACTGGAAGAGGAATTAAGTACCGACATATTCGATCGGAGTCGTCATCCCATCATCACTACCGAAGCTGGGCTTTCGATCCTCGACATCGCCACAAAAATCGTTTCTTTAAAAAAGGAACTAGAACAAATTAAAGAAGAACCTTTATCAGGGCTATCAGGAAAACTTAGAATAGGAATCATACCTACCATAGCCAATTCACTTCTTCCACTTTTACTTCCGCCTCTCTTAAAAGAAAACCCAAATCTTGAATTAATCATCAATGAAATTACCACGGAAGAAATAAAACAACGGTTGGAGATGAACGATATTGATTTTGGCATTCTTGCTACTCCATTAGGCGATGAATTGCTCGACGAAACCATTTTATATTACGAGCCCATGATGGTGTATGGGATAAAAGATTCTTCGAAAACGTATATCACTTCAAAGGATATCAGTGACCGAAAAATATGGTTATTGGAAGAAGGCCACTGCTTTAGAAATCAGGCCATGACGATTTGTGAAATAAAAGAAAAGGAAAACTCGGCTTCTAATTTGCACTTTGAAGGCAGTTCGTTTGATACCTTATTAAACATGACTGATAAGTTTGGCGGCTTTACCTTGGTCCCTGAATTATTTTATAAAGAAATGGATCCCCGCAGAAAGTCAAATACCAAGCCGTTTCAAACACCCATTCCAGTTCGAGAAGTTAGTTTGGTTACGTACAGACCCCTTGCTAAAAAACGCACAATAGAATTTTTAGGCAATCGGATTCGGGAAATAATCACCCCACATTTATCAACTTCAAAATACGAAAATAAGGATCTGGATATCATTGGGATCTAAAAAACCCTCCATTTTAAAAAACTTAAATGTTTATTATACGGCTTAGGTTCCCGTGGATTTGTAACTTACTCCGGGGAGGGGAAAATGCTATTCCCAACGAAATAAGACACATAATCACAAATTATCGAGGGCTTTTTTTTTAAAATAATTGTAGATTAATGAATGATTAAATAGTCAATTAATTTCATTAAATTGTAAATCTGCCAACAGGCCAAATAAGGATAATCAGGCGCAGCGTGTATTATCTTGATTTAGGAATTACAACCATTGGCAACATTAAGGTATGAGTCAAATCGACAATGTATTCACCCTAGAAAATTTTAAGCTCATCATGGAGCATACGCCAATAGG
>JAHEMU010000195.1 GCA_024643485.1 Cytophagales bacterium | reverse complement strand
CGGACGGTTATATTTATTTCACTTCGAATCGAGATAATCAAAAGGTGTACGAAGCAACTGGAACAGGTTATACCAATCTGTACCGGGTGAAAACTAATGCGGCAGTAACGGACCCAACAACTGTTGAAGCGTTAAGCGAAGCAATCAACACATTCAATGTTAACGAAGGTACCATCACTTTTACCCCAGATGGAAAAACCATGGTATTCGCACGAGGAAATGGGAAAAAGAAAAACGGTGGTTTTGATGTGGATTTGTATATTAGTCGCTCCAGAAATGGACAATGGACGGCTCCCGTTTTGTTAGGACCTTCAATAAATGACCCCAATACTTGGGAATCTACTCCTGCATTTAGTCGCGATGGTCGTACTTTATATTTTTCAAGCGACAGAAAAGGTGGCTACGGCGGCGTGGATCTTTATAGTGCAAGAATGAATTCCAGAGGTCGGTTTACCGATGCTAAAAACCTTGGACCGGAGGTTAATACTTCCGGAAATGATATGTTTCCTTTCGTCAGTGATGATGGTAATTTATATTTTGCTTCAGACGGACACCCGGGATTTGGGGGGCTGGATCTTTTTGTTGTTAAACGTGATAATGGTAAACTTTCCATTGAAAATATGGGGGAGCCAATGAATTCAAAAGCGGATGATTTTGGGATTTATTTCTTTAAAGCAGACCGTGGGTTCTTCTCTTCGAACCGAGAAGGCGGCCAAGGAGATGACGATATTTATACCTTCCTTAATCAGGATCCAAATTTAAAAGTAGTGAACTACTTTCTAGCTGGAAAAACCGTTTCTCCCGATGATAAAGGAGAGATGAAACTGCTTCCAGGAACAAAAGTTCAATTGTTGGATTTTAATGGTGAGGTGCTTGACGAAACGGAAACTTCCGCAGATGGCAGATTCTTATTCCGTGTTTATGAACATGAACATTATAATTTATTAGGCGAGAAAAAGGCCAAAACTGCGAATTATTTAACTACTCGAGTGCCTTTTGCAACAGTAGGAAGGGCGGTTGATCGCTCTACCTTAACGGAATTGGTGACTGATATAACTTTTGATACCCTGCTTGTTCTTCATAAAGAAGAAATAAACAAGGTGTTTGTATTGGACAATATTTACTATGATCTCGATATGTGGGATATTCGTCCGGATGCGGCAGCAGAATTGGATAAATTGGTTCAGCTTTTGAAAGATAACCCTGAAATCAAAATTGAGCTAAGCTCACACACTGATAGCCGGCAAACGGATGCATATAATAATAAACTTTCTGATCGCAGGGCCAGATCAGCCGTAGATTACCTAGTAAGCCAAGGAATTGAAGCAAGTCGATTGGTTGCCAGGGGTTACGGTGAAAGTAAACCAATAAAAATCAAAGATGAAAAAGGCAATGAAATTATCTTGACAGAAAGTTACATTGAGTCCTTTGCTGACGTCGACAAGCGGGAGGAACTTCATCAAATGAACCGACGAACCGAATTTAAAATTCTGGAAATTAGCTCTTCAAATCTCGAATTCAATGAAGATAGATTCTTCGATGGAGACGATGATGGAGGTCAATGATCTCGATAAGTAAATATTCCTTTGAGTTTTAGACATTCGGCCTTAGATTTGTATAAAATTTAGCACATGACCGATCGATATTCACGCAGAGGTGCTTCGGCTACCAAGGACGAAGTACATAAAGCCATAAAGCATTTGGACAAGGGGCTTTTCCCAAATGCCTTTTGTAAAGTTGTGTCCGATTTTTTAGGTAAGAATGATGAATACGCTGTAGTAATGCATGCGGATGGCGCTGGCACTAAATCCTCCCTCGCTTATATGTATTGGAAGGAAACTGGCGATCTGTCGGTTTGGAAAGGTATTGCTCAAGATGCGGTGATTATGAATACCGATGATTTATTATGCATTGGTGTAATTGATAATATCCTACTTTCTTCCACCATTGGTCGAAATGCCCGAAGAATTCCCGGTGAAGTGATTCAGGCATTGATTGAAGGGACTGAAGAAGTGCTTCAAATGCTTCGTGACAATGGAGTAAATATCATTGGAACAGGGGGTGAAACTGCGGATGTGGGTGACTTAGTACAAACAGTAATTGTCGATAGTACTGTTACTGCACGAATTCGAAAAGAAAATGTCATTGAAAATAAAATTCAACCTGGCAATGTGATTGTAGGCTTATCCAGCTATGGGCAAGCGACTTATGAACAGGTATATAATGGAGGAATGGGTAGCAATGGCCTAACTTCTGCTCGACATGACGTTTTTAAAAATGAATATGCGAAAAAATATCCTGAAACCTTCGATCCTTTAATGCCAAAAGATTTGTGTTATTCTGGCAGCTATTCACTAACAGATCCAATACCGGGAACTCCTTTAAACGCAGGTCAATTAGTGCTTTCGCCGACTAGAACCTACGCGCCCGTCATTGCGAAATTATTGAAAGACGACATTGTTACTATGCACGGAATGATTCATTGCAGCGGTGGTGCTCAAACTAAAGTGCTTCATTTTATAGATAATTTACACATCATTAAAGACAACCTATTCGATATTCCTCCTCTTTTCGATATTATTCAAAAGGAAAGTGAAACTCCATGGAAAGAAATGTATAAGGTTTTTAATATGGGTCATCGCATGGAGTGTTACGTCGATGAGTCTGATGCAGATTCTATCATTGATGTGGCAAAATCATTTAATATCGATGCCAAAATTATCGGTCGAGTAGAACCTCATAAAGGTAAAAAAGTAACTATTACTTCCGATAAAGGAACTTTTACTTACTAATTCTTTCCTTCAAAAAATCAGCGGTATATGAATTCCCCTGAAAGGTTAGAAAATCTTCAGGTGTTCCTGCATGGCAAATATTTCCACCCGCGTCTCCACCATCAGGGCCCAGATCAATGATCCAATCGGCTGATTTTATAACGTCTAGGTTATGTTCTATAATTAGAACGCTATTTCCTTGGTTCACCAATTCATTTAACGATTTCAACAACTTAGCCACATCATGAAAGTGCAACCCTGTTGTTGGTTCATCGAAAATGAATAAGATATTTTCATGCGACCTCCCCGCCGGGCGCCCTAGAAAAGAGGCTAATTTTACACGCTGTGCTTCCCCACCACTTAGGGTATTTGAAGATTGACCTAATTTAATATAACCCATACCCACATCTTGAAGTGGTTTGAGTTTATTGATAATACCTCTTTCATTTTGAAAGAACTCCATGGCCTCATCGATGGTTAAATTCAGAATTTGAGAAATATTCAAACCATTGTATTCCACATCTAAAATTTCTCGCTTAAAACGACCGCCCTTGCAACTATCACACATTAAGTTGATGTCTGCCATGAATTGCATTTCAATCTTTACTACCCCATCACCCTGGCACTCCTCACATCGTCCTCCATCAACATTAAAGGAAAAATGGGAAGGTTTATATCCCCGTTGCTTAGAAATCGGTTGGTCAGAAAACAGTTGGCGAATTGGATCATACGCTTTCACATAAGTGACCGGATTACTACGGCTCGATTTACCGATCGGATTTTGATCCACAAATTCTATCAAATCTATTTTATCCAAATCCCCATCAATTCGATCGTGTTTTCCTGGAATTTCAGAAATAATTCCCATTCTACGGCCTAAAGCAGGATAGAGAATTTGATGTATCAAGGTTGATTTTCCACTACCACTCACCCCTGTTATTGCGCACATGCTATGCAGCGGTATTTTTACGGTGATGTTTTTTAAGTTATTTTCTCTAGCACCAACAATTTCAATCCAGTTAATGGCCTTTCTCCTGCTTTTGGGCATAGATATGCCCATCTCACCATTTAAATATTTGATCGTATAGGAGCGGTCATTCGACTCATAATTGCTAAGGTTACCCTGAAATACCAATTCACCACCCAAGGCTCCTGCGCCTGGACCTATATCAATCAATTGATCAGCCGCCCGCATCACCTCCTCCTCATGTTCAACTACGATTACTGTATTTCCAAGGTCGCGGAGCCGCATCAACACACCGATTAATCGATTAGTATCACGTGGATGAAGCCCAATACTCGGTTCATCGAGCACATATATAGACCCTACAAGTGCACTTCCAAGCGAAGTGGCGAGTTTAATTCGCTGAAATTCACCACCCGAAAGTGTGCCTGTTACCCGGTTCAGTGTCAAATAACCCAGCCCAACCTCCTGAAGGTAATTTAATCGAGTGGTTATTTCGGTTAAAAGCCTACTAGCTATATTGTTGTCATTTTCAGACAAATTTAGTTGTTCAAAAAATACTGAAAGGTTGTTTATTGGCATCAATACTAAATCAATAATGGATTTATCACCAATTTTAACGTAATGAGCATCTTTTCGCAATCGAGAACCTTTACAGTCAGGACAAGAGGTTTTCCCTCGATACCTGCTCAACAGTACCCTATATTGAATTTTGTGCACCTTAGATTCCAAGTGCTCGAAGAATTGATTTAATCCTTTGAAATAGCTATTTCCATCCCAAAGTAGCTGAACCTGCTCTGGGGTTAAATCCTCAATTGCACGATGAATTGGGAAATCGAAATCTATCCCATGTTTAACCAAAGGCGTTTGCCATGCTTGCATACTTTCCGTTTTCCAAGGAGCAATCGCCCCTTCAAAAACCGACCTTTTTTTATCCGGGATGACCAAATCGGGATCTATTCCCAATACATTTCCGAAACCTTCACATCGTTTACACGCACCGTAAGGATTGTTGAAACTGAAAAAATTGACGGTAGGTTCTTCGAAAATTTCACCATCCGATTCAAATCTGTCAGAAAACGATGATTTTTGTGTGCCATGATAGACAAAGCAATCGCCATGACTTTCAAAAAAGGCTGTTTGAACAGAATCTGAAAGTCTGAACATCAAATCCTCATCACCGTGAGTCACTTTGGCCCGATCAATAAGTATTTCGAACTCCTTTTTTTTAGTTTTAGCATCTATCAGATCCTCAATAAACTGAGGTTCATTATCGATTAAAACGCGTGTATACCCTTTACTCAAAAGTAATTTTAATTCTTCAATTACGGTTCTTCCGTCAGCAATATGTAACGGACAACTAATCATAATTTTTTCATCTGCAGGTAGTGAGAAAATGAAGTTAATCACATCCGTCACACTATCTTTGGAAACCTCCTTACCCGTTTTGGGGTCGATGGTCTTTCCAATTCTCGCAAAGAATAATTTAAGGTAATCGTAAATTTCTGTAGTTGTTCCGACCGTCGAACGAGGGTTCTGAGTATTTACCTTTTGTTCAATAGCAATTGCAGGCGATAGGCCTCTAATATAATCTACTTCCGGTTTTTCTAACCTTCCCAAAAATTGTCGGGCATAAGAACTTAAGCTTTCAACATACATTCTCTGGCCTTCCGCAAAAAGAGTATCAAAAGCCAGTGAAGATTTTCCAGATCCAGAAAGCCCCGTTATTACAACCAGTTTGTTTCGGGGAATGGCCACATCCAAATGTTTGAGGTTATTCACCCTCGCCCCTTTAATGATGATATGGTGTCGAGGATCAAGCTGATCGATAGAAACTGCGGTTTTTGGCTCTGAAAAATTCATAATCCGCAAAGATAAGGATATTCAGCTCATCGGAAGATATAATTACATTGATAATGAGAATAAAATCATTTAATGGGATGAAGGGGGTAAAGGGGATGAGGGGGTGAGGGGATGAGGGAAATTAATTTGCGATTTTC
>JAHEMU010000194.1 GCA_024643485.1 Cytophagales bacterium | reverse complement strand
GGTATTAGCCGGTTATGCTTTGGCGTTCAGAACCATTATGTTCACTATATTACCTGCGTGGGGAATGAGTAATGCAGCAGCTACTTTAGTTGGACAAAATTTAGGAGCAAAACAGCCTGATCGAGCGGAAAAAACGGTTTGGATGGCCGCGTGGTATAATGCATATTTCCTTTTTACTGTTTCATTGGTTTTCGTCTTTTTTGCTGAAAATGTCATTCGAATATTCAATGCTGATCCGGAGGTGGTGCGAATTGGAACCATTGCCTTAACCTATATTGGATTTGGATATGTTTTTTATGCATTTGGCATGGTAATCAGCCAAGCCTTTAATGGAGCCGGCGACACAAAAACGCCCACTTGGATTAATTTATTTTGTTTTTGGTTTTTTGAAATACCACTGGCTTATTTACTTGCTTTTCCATTAAAAATGGGGCCTTCCGGGTTATTTACGGCCATTTCTTGCTCTGCAGCCTTAATGGGGGTGGTCTGTATTGTGTTATTCAAAAAAGGGAAATGGAAAACTGTTGAGGTCTAATTGGTTACATAAACAGAAATACACTTATTAATCTCGAATTTTATTTTAATTTTGTCGATTAGGTCTGAGAAGTGAAGTAGGTTTTAGTCAACATTTAAAGAGGGAGAGCTCAAGACATTGAATTTATTTAACGAAACTTTTTCTAATTATTTACAATTTTTCTCCATGTTCACGGAGATTATTGGTATTACTTTGGCTTATATTGAAATTCGCTATAAGCCTTTTGCCAACAGAATTGAATCTAGAATTATTGATTCAGAGGATAATATTAAGGAATTTGCATATAAACTGTTAGATAATAAGTTTTTTTCAGCGCTTATTACTTTATTCGTAATCGTCATTTTCTTTTTTGAAATACCTTATTTTGCCGGTTTTTTTGATGAGGTTTTACCTCCCGATTTAAAAGGCCTTCAAAACACCCTTCTGTGGTTAACTACTCCTGTTGTTATTTTATTTATTCTGTCGCTTTGTACCATATTCTTTAGTGAATTTGTTGGTTGGCTAAACCGATTTTCTGAAGGGCACGCGATTGGAGCTTTAGGGGTAGTAATTACAAGTATAGGTTTGTTGGGTGAAATTTATCAAGTATTAACCATCCTTTATGGCTCAAAGTAGCCTTTAACGCACTCCTAATTCTGCAATTCCAGCAGATTGATGACCCTCGATAAAAGAAACGGCTTTAAACTTCAAATAACGTCCTTTCCTCTTGGTAAACTTTATCACCTGTTCAATAGGATTGTTCGCAATGTTGCTGAATTCTCCAGATACGATGGGTTTTCCAAAGTTATTTGGGTTGTTCGAAAGATAGCACTCATAGTTTGAGATAAACCCTTTGGTATACCTTTCTTGCATGGGTAAATACGTAATTTCACTGAATTCAATTTCCGTCCCAAAATCAATGATGATTTCTTCAAGCGCGTTTCTATTTTCCGATTCCCACCATGAATTTGGATTTTCATCTATGGCTTTTTCAGCATCCGTTAAATTGCCACTGCTCACATGTACTACCTTCCAGTTTGATTTAGGCAAACTCATATGAATTAATTCTTCTGGAGATTCATTTTTTGAAATGGGATCTACACTTTTAACCGATAGAGAAGTAGCATTTTCAGTATCAAAAGGTTGTTCATATTTAGTCCAAATTTTCACCTCATCAGATCCTGCATAATAATAAAAATCGAGTCCATTTTCCGTTGAAGAAAGTGTTACCTCTCCATTTTTTATTCTATTGACCGTTGGGGGAACGAGTACTTTAGGAGCATGAAATAAATTGAATTCAGACAGCAGTGGAATTGCTCGATTGCTTTCCATTACTAATTTGACTCTTTTTGTGGAGTAGTCATTAAGGCGCAGAAGTCTTTTATATCCAATCGTTGTCTGATCCGCAATTTTTACCCACGAATTGTCCTCTTCATAATACACACTAAAACTGCTTATCCTTTGTCCCATTTGAATAGGTTCTTGAAGTAAGATTCGATTAAAACTCACGACTTCGGGAAACTCAATAATTAATGAAGCCGAATCTGTTCCCTCCTCTGGCGCCCAGTAAGTGGATGGATCATTGTCCGAAATAAATTGAGTTCCAAAGTGTTGGTGATCATCGCCCCTAACATTGGAAGCTGAAATGATTGCATTTTTGATAAGTCCGGTTTTAAAATCCTGTTTTAATTGCACAGACATTTCCATTATCCGTGCGCTGTCAATTGGATGGATTTTTCCTCGACGATCAACCGGAAAATTGAGAAGTAGTAGGGCATTTCTACCTACACTATTATAATAAATATCGAGCAGTCTGGGAAGGGATTTTACTTTGTGATCCTCATAGTCATGATAGTACCAACCTAGTCGAATACTGACGTCAGCTTCGGCTGGAATCCACTGATCGCCATTTGGCATTCCTGTTTGTAAAACGTCCGAGTCGGCCTTACCTGGAGCCATATCGCTAATATCTAAAAATGACCAATTAGTTTCTTTCGCCCAACCTTCTTCATTTCCTACCCATCGGCACCCTGGTCCTGCATCACTAAAAATGATCACATTCGGATTTTTTTCAAAAGCAAGATTAAACGTATTCTGCCAATCATAATAGGTCAGCCGATCGATGGTTCTCGTTTCGTTGGCACCGCCATAATAGCCATCTCCACCATTCGCTCCGTCAATCCAAAATTCAAATACTTCTCCGTAATTGGTGAATAATTCATTGAGTTGATTTCTGAAATAGGTGATGTATTCTGGAGTTCCATATTGCGCGTGATTTCGGTCCCATGGCGATAAGTACACTCCCATTTTCAAACCATATTCTTTACATGCTTCCGCCAACTCTTTCAAAACATCCCCTTTTCCATTTTTCCAAGGGGAATTTTTTACACTATGCTCAGTAAATTCAGAAGGCCATAAGCAAAATCCGTCGTGATGTTTCGCTGTTAAAATGATCGCCCGCATCCCCGCATTTTTAGCAATTTGTGCCCACTGCCGAGCATCAAAATCAGTGGGATTAAACTGTTCGGGTGATTCCCCTCCCAAGCCCCACTCCATATTCGTGAATGTATTCATATTGAAATGAAGAAACATATTCATTTCCATTCGCTGCCAATCTAATTGAGCTTGTGAAGGTAATGGGCCTATTGGTTCCGGAGGTTTAATTGATGGTTGACATCCAAATGTGATAAGAATGAGAAAAGCTACTATTCGCCGGAATGAAAAAAGGGCCATCGTATATTAAATTTAATAGAAAATACAATATACATGATTTCATCCTAATTTATTATGGAATTATTCCCAAATACCTATGTCTTACCGGATTTATTGGATGATTTATTAAATTATTTTGTACTTTAGTAAGGTTAAAATTACCCTATATGTTGAAGTCGTCAGTTGTTATATTTTCAATCATCATTCTTCTCGTTGGTTGCCAGTCAGAAATTCAAGTGGATACAAGTCCGGGGATTTCAAAAAGCCTTGCTGAGTTCCGTGCTGAACAAATTGATAGTGTGAGCTATTCCTTATTTTTCACTATTCCCGAAAATAAAACTGAGGATATAACAGGGTTTGTAAAGGTAGGTTTGAATGTAAAATTAGTAAACGATTTAATCTTAGATTTTAACTCTTCCAATGGCAAAATTCTTTCTGTTACAAGCAAAGATCAGCCAGTATCTTTCCGAGTTGAAAACGAACATGTTATTATACCCGCAGCGAATATTGAAAAGAGTTATCAAGAATTTAAAATTGAATTCATAGCCGGAAACCTATCATTGAATCGAAACGACGATTTCTTATACACCTTATTGGTTCCCGCTCGAGCAAGCACTGTTTTTCCTGTTTTCGATCAACCTGATATAAAAGCCAAGTTCAAATTAATTCTAGAAGTTCCAGAAGCTTGGTTGGCACAAAGCAACGGAGAACAATTGTCTGAAACGATTTCGGAAGGTCGTAAGGCTATTTTGTTTAAAGAGACCTTGCCCATATCGACCTATTTGTTTGCTTTTTCTGCCGGTAAATTTGAACGTATTTCTCGCGTAGAAAATGGAAGAAAAATGGAGCTTCTGCACCGTGAAACTGATTCAGCGAAGGTCGTGGCGAATGTCGATGAAATATTTAATTTGCATTTTTCAGCTATTGAATGGTTGGAAAAATATACTGGCATTCCCTATCCTTTTGATCATTTTGCATTTACGCTAGTTCCTAGTTTTCAATACGGGGGGATGGAACATCCTGGTGCAATTTTCTATAACTCTGAAAGTTTATTCCTTGATGAAAATGCCTCGATTAATAGAAAATTAGGTCGCGCAAGCCTCATTGCCCATGAAACTGCTCATATGTGGTTTGGTGATTTAGTCACGATGAAATGGTTTGATGATGTTTGGTTGAAGGAAGTTTTTGCCAATTTTATGGCGGCGAAATTGGTAAATCCTCAGTTCCCCGAAATAAACCATGATCTTCGATTTATTTTGTCTCATTACGGTGGAGCGTATGATGTTGATAGAACATTTGGAACACATCCTGTGCGTCAAGAATTAGAAAATTTGAATGAAGCCGGTTCACTTTATGGGGCCATTATTTATCAAAAGGCTCCAATTTTGATGAAGCATCTCGAAACATTTATTGGAGAAAAAGAAATGCAACTGGGGCTTCAAGAATATCTTAGAACTTATGCCTATGGTAATGCCACTTGGGACCAGCTCGTCGATATCCTGAATAAGCAAACAAAGAAAAATGTTATCAAATGGAGTGAAAAGTGGGTTTATGGGAATGGCATGCCTATAGTAAATCAAAGCAGAGATGATAAAGCCATTCGTTTTTCACAGGCAGATTACCTTGGAAATCAGGATGTTGAGTTTTTATTGATTCGAGAAAATGGAGATTCAACTTATTTAACAATTGATCCTGCAGAAAGTGAAGCTGTGATTGGTATCGATTCTGCTGCCATTATTTGGCCAAACATAAATGGATTCGGATATGGTTACTTTAATATGGATAAACGTTCTAAGCAATTTATTTTTAATCAAATCGCGTCTGTTAAGTCGCCTGTTACGCGTTGTGCGATTAGAATCAACTTTTTTGAATCCGTTATGAACGGGGACACTTCTCCACTCCAGTTGTTAGTTCAACTTATCCGCGATTTACCTTTGGAAAAAAATGATCAACTCCTTTCTCAAATAATGGGTCAAATGGATGAATTGTATTGGAAATTTTTAAATGAAAGTGAGAGAAAAACCGTTGCTGCGTCAATAGAGAATGTATTATGGGATTTAATGGAAGCCACAGATCGGCCAGATTTAAAATTACAGTTCTTCAACAATTATCGCTCCATGGCAATCACCAATGCTGGCGTACAAAGGTTAATAGATATTCAAACAAACACCGCCATACCTACTGGATTAACCCTTTCTGAAAATGATAAAATATCCATTGCATACGCACTTGCCGTAAGAGGAGTTCCAGAATGGCAGGCTTTTTTACAGCAAGTGAAAGGTGATTTAACCAATCCTGATCGTTTAAAACGAATGAAATTTGTAATGGCAGCCGTTTCAAATAATGAAACAGTTCGTGACTCACTATTTAATGAGTTGAGTAAGGCAGAAAATAGAGAACATGAACCTTGGGTTCAGGAAGCACTTTATTGGTTAAATCACCCACTTCGTCAACAAACTTCCATCAAATACCTGCAGCCTGGATTGGAAATGTTGGAAGACATTCAAAA
>JAHEMU010000193.1 GCA_024643485.1 Cytophagales bacterium | reverse complement strand
TTAAAACCGGCAATAAGGTGCTTGACACGATTAAAGATAACGACATTGATGCAATTATTCTGGATATTATTCTTCCCGATGCGGACGGCATAGAGATAGCCAAACAAGTAAGAAAATTGAAGGATGGTAAAAAATCCAGCATTCCAATTATTGCTATTTCAGGTAATTATAAAAATTATACTGAAAAAGATTTCAAAGAATTAGGTATAGAATACTATCTTATTAAGCCCCTCGACTACGATAAATTAGTTGGCGTAGTGCAAAAGTCTGTGAATTAATGCTAAAATACACGAAAGCAAATCTTAACAAACTCGAAGATCTGATTTCAGAAACAGATTATATTCTTAGGTATGAAAAGGGAAATTTCAAACCAGGGTATTGTATTTTAAAGGATAAAAAGGTGATAATAGTTAATAAGTATTATCAGATCGATGGAAAAATCAATTGCTTGTTAGATATAATCCGAGAACTCGTGATCGACCCATCCATTTTAAGCGAGAAAAATAGAGCATTATACCAATCCATCAATCAAACTTCCTTGTCGGTGTGAAGGTAACTTTTTTAGGAACAGGAACTTCACAAGGAGTACCTGTCATTACATGTGAATGTACTGTTTGTAAATCACTCGATTTTAGGGATAAACGACTCCGGTCTAGCGTGCTAATTCAGTCAGATGAAGCACATTTTGTGATTGATACAGGCCCAGATTTCCGCACCCAAATGCTAAGAGAGAAGGTTGCTCGCCTTGATGCAATTGTTTTCACACACGAACATAAAGATCATACTGCCGGTTTAGACGATGTAAGAGCTTTTAATTTCAAACAAAAGAAGGATATGCCGGTGTTCGCCCGTAAAAAGGTAATAGAACAACTTAAAATGGAGTTTGGATATGCTTTTTCTCCTATTAAATATCCTGGAGTTCCTCAAATTGCAATACACGAAATTGACAATGTGCCCTTCAAGATTAATGATTGTACCGTTACACCTATTGAGGTAATGCACCATAAATTACCTGTTTTTGGGTTTAGAATAGGTGATTTCACCTACATTACCGACGCTAATCATATTAGCGATGTCGAAATGGAGAAAATTCGAGGTTCGAAGGTGCTGGTTTTAAATGCATTGCAAAAAGAAGACCATATTTCCCATTTTACTTTGGAAGAGGCAATCGGCATTGCTGCTGAATTAAACGTGGAAAAAACGTACCTTACTCACATCAGCCACCGACTGGGAAAACACGCTGCCGTGGAGGAGAATCTACCAGATGGTGTGCTCTTGGCTTATGACGGACTTCAAATTACGGTATAGTGCATTTAAATTATTTTTTCTTCAATACCCTTTCCAAAGATCTTAATCCTTTATTGAAGGGAGCGCGATTAATCGAGTGCTATTCTCAATTTAAGGGAGAATTGTGCCTTGAGTTTGATCGACCGTTTTTTATAAAAGTGATCACTAGTGGTAATTTTCCAGTAGTTTATTTCCCGGAAACTATTTCTCGAGCGAAAAAAAACACGGCTGATATTTTCCCAGAACTAATGGGAAAAGCAGTATCATCTGTCGAAGTGGTCCCTTTCGATCGATCTTTTTTGATTCAATTTGATGAGCATTCTTTATTATTTAAAATGCACGGAGGAAGATCTAATGTGATTTTAATGAGAAGGGGAAAAGATAATAAACTTTTTAATAAAAACTTAAAAGGAGATGAATCGGCAACGGTTTCTTCCTTATCTAAAAACTTCCCTTCGTTTGATGTGTTCAAATCGGAAGGTGGTAATCTATCAAAAGTACTTCCCGTATTAGGCAAAAATGCTATTCAATCAATTGAAACTATCGATTACCAACTGGCTTCAATCGATGAAAAGTGGGAGTTATTTAAGAATGTGGTGTCGTATCTAGAAAATACCACTGATGTCTATATACATCGACCTACCACCGACCCGCAGCTTTCTTTATTGAAGGGTGAAGAGGATAGCCTCCAGTTTTCAAGTGCCTTGGAAGCCATAAATCAATTTTTTTTCACCAAAATTAAAATTGACTCCTTTAATATCACTCAAAAACAGTTGGCTCAGGAGCGTATTCAGAAAATATCCAAGCTCACTTCTTATGTACAGCAACTAAATATTAAACTAGAAAAGCTTAAAAACGCCGAAGACCCTCGCTATGTCGCGGATGTAATAATGGCGAATAACTATCAACTTAAGGGGATGTTAAATGAAGTCTCATTAATTGGATTTCAGGGAGAAACATTAACAATTCAATTTAATGGAAAACGGGCAATACCCTATGCGGAAAACTTGTATAGGAAGAGTAAAAATAGAAAAATAGAGTTTGAAAAAATGAGTGAGAACATTCGGATGAAATCGGATGAACTTCTGTTTTTACAGGCTCAATTAGAAGAGATTCAGGCGGCTACTTCCATTTCTGAATTCAAAACATTCAAGAAGGAGGCCGCTGTACCTTCCAAAACACCAAGTAAATTCCATGAGTTTGAAATTGATGGGTTTAAAATTTTGGTCGGTAAAAATGCCAAGAACAATGATTTGCTGACATTTGGAAATACCTTTAAAGAGGACTTATGGCTTCATGTGAAAGATACACCGGGTTCTCATGTGGTGATTAAATATCAGTCTGGAAGGAAATATTCTAAACGAGTAATAGAAGCGGCAGCGAGTATTGCTGGACATTATTCAAAACGCAATACAGAGGGTTTGGTGCCTGTGATATACACGCCTAAAAAGTTTATTCGAAAGCGCAAAGGAGATCCCGCTGGCGCTGTGGTGGTAGAAAAAGAGGAGGTAATATTAGTACCTCCTCGTCTTGCTTAGTTATTTCACAACGTTAATTTTAATCATATTGGTACGACCTCTTTCATGAATCGGCATACTCGCGGTGGAAATAAAAGTATCTCCTGGTTTTACATAACCTCTTTCTTTTAAGATTCTTTCGATATCGTCGATGGTATCATCAGTAGTAGTTTCACTATTGTAATACACCCCTCTAACTCCCCATATTAAATTCATGGTACTTAAAAACGGACGATTATCTGAGAAAATGAAGATATGTCCTTTCGGGCGGTGAGAAGACATTCTAAAGGCAGTATACCCTTTTTGAGTCATGCCGGTGATGGCCTTAGCATGAGCAGCTTTCGCCATTCTACAAGCACTGAGAATTACGGTATCGTTTAAATACAAAGAAGAATTTTCATCCGGAAGATAGTGGTTAAAATAAATTCGTTCACTTTTACGCTCTACACTGGCGATGGTATTAACCATTGACTTTATCACCTCAACAGGGTAGGCGCCAACAGCGGTTTCCCCTGACAACATCAAAGCATCAGCGCCGTCAAGTACAGCATTTGCTACATCACCTGTTTCCGCTCGGGTAGGGCGGGGGTTTTCAATCATACTCTCCATCATTTGTGTGGCAATGATTACAGGTTTTGCTTTTGCTTTGCATTTCATCACAATGCTTTTTTGAACCATTGGAACTTCTTCAAGCATAATTTCCACACCTAAATCGCCTCTTGCTACCATTATGGCGTCGGTCACATCAATAATATCGTCAATATTCCGAACGGCTTCAGGTTTTTCAATTTTGGCAACGATGCGAATATCTTTACCGCTGGCTGTAATGATATTACGTAATTCTACGATATCACTTGCTGCCCTAACAAACGATAATGCAATCCACTGAACATCGTTCTGAATTCCAAATTGCAAATCTTTAAGGTCTTTTTCTGTTAAACAGGGTGCCGTTACACTGCTATCCGGCAAATTAATTCCCTTTCTACTTTTTAATGGTCCACCGTAAATTACTTTCGTAACCACTTCGCGTTCTCTCACTTCAGTAATAACCAATTCTAATTTACCATCGTCAATAAGCACCGTGTCGCCTACCTTTACATCGTTGGTAATTGTTTTAAAGGAAGTACTGGCCATTTTTTCATTACCCTTCATTTCATCGATGGTAATGATAAATTCATTTCCTGATTTGAGAATAACGTTATCCTCCATCATGTTAACACGAATTTTTGGTCCTTGAAGGTCCAATAACATGCACACATTGGTATCTAACTCGTCGTTAAGTTCTCTTATATTAGCGATCACTTTGGCGTGATCATCGTAGGAGCCGTGGCTAAAGTTTAGACGAAAAACGTCTGTTCCTGCATTGATTAAGTTTTTCAAAACTTCTTTGGAACCGGATGCAGGTCCGATAGTAGCAACAATTTTTGTTTTGTTAAATGGAATGTTATTCATATTAGTATAGTAATAGGTTCTCTTTTGATTTCAAATCGTTCGGATTGAAGGCCGAAAGATACTCAACAGTTTCCAATCCCTTCAGATTAGTTGAGATTTTTTCAGGGGTGTTTGGGTAAGAATCTCCGTCAATTCGAATAAAATAATCGATGTGGCTGAGTTCAGGTATAAGAAATCTTACCTTTCCGTCACTACTTTCCACTAGTCGATTCTTTAATAAACTAATAGTGGAATTTTCAGTGTCGAAAGTATATAAACTGATCTTTCCCATTAGTCCATCGCGAAATTGAATTTCATAATCAGGTTGCTTAATTAGTTCAATTTCAAGTGAATTATTGATAGACCAAGCCAATTTAAATTCTTTTACTGAAGATCTTAGCCCTAATAATTCAAACTCAAAAATAAATGAAATTTCAAGTCTTTTTACCTTTCCCGCCATAATAAAAGCGAAATTAAGAATTATTTATTTGTAATGATGTGATATATTGCATCGATAAGCATTAATTTTTTTTGGCTAAAATATTTTTAATGTCTTACTTTGCACGAAATTTTAAACTTAATTTTACTGATATGTCAGAGATAGCACAAAAAGTAAAAAGCATTATCATTGATAAGCTTGGTGTGGAAGAGTCAGAAGTTACGCCTGAGGCAAGCTTTACTAACGATTTGGGAGCAGATTCATTAGATACTGTTGAACTTATTATGGAATTCGAAAAAGAATTCAATATCTCAATACCTGATGACCAGGCTGAGAACATCGGAACTGTAGGACAAGCGATTTCCTACTTGGAAGAAAATGTAAAATAATTTTTCACCGCTAATACCTGAGAATTTTATGCAGTCACGTAGAGTTGTAGTTACTGGAATAGGTGCGTTAACGCCCGTTGGAAATGATGCCAATCAATATTGGGATGGTTTAGTTAATGGGGTAAGCGGCGCAGCGGCAATTACTAAATTCGACCCTGCGAAATTCCGGACTCAATTTGCATGTGAAGTCAAAAATTTTGATGTGAACGATCATATTGACAGAAAGGAATCCAGAAAAATGGATCCTTTTACTCAATATGCCATGGTGGTTGTCGAAGAAGCAATGAAAGACAGCCAAATAAACATCGAAAAAATTGATTTAGACCGTGCAGGTGTTATTTGGGGCTCAGGTATTGGCGGGCTTTTAACTTTCCAAGATGAAATGAAGGGCTATGTGAAGGGTGATTTTACCCCTCGCTTTAATCCTTTCTTCATCCCAAAAATGATTCCTGATATCGCTGCGGGTTATATTTCAATCCGTTACGGTTTCCGGGGACCTAATTTTGTTACGGTTTCTGCTTGTGCCTCCGCTACAAACGCTATTATCGACTCCTTCAATTACATTAAACTCGGTTACATGGATGTAGCCATTACCGGTGGATCAGAAGCCGGAGTAACGGAAGCTGGTATTGGTGGTTTTAATGCAATGAAAGCGCTATCGGAACGTAATGATTCACCTGAAACTG
>JAHEMU010000003.1 GCA_024643485.1 Cytophagales bacterium | reverse complement strand
AAAGAGATATACCGATGGTGGGATGCTGTTGAAAATTGAAGTGAAAGAGTCTGAATATCGAAAATTTACCATAAAAGTAGATTATGACCTTACCTGGACGTATAAGCAATCTTCTCCCTCTCAATTTTATATCATTCCCGTAGATCTATTTCATGATGACCCTTCCATTCTGACAAATCAAGAAGCGATTGAGCAGTTGATGCTATTTGAAAAAGACAGTAAGGAATTGATGAGTGAGTATAATAAGGGCGTAGAAGATTTTCCTGAAGCAGCTGTTAATACCACTCCTGAAGTCATAAAAGATCAGGGGAGTTATAAAATTCAAATATTTACCTCATCAGGGCAATTTGATACCACACAAGTTCCTTTAAATTTCCAGAAGTACTTGGTAAGCGAAACTCAAAATGGGTTGATAAAATATATGCTTGGGCCGTTTGAAACTCTAGAGAAAACAGAGGAAATCCTTACAGAAGTGAGGAAAATTGAAATTTTCCGTGATGCCTTTATCATTAATCCTTAATCGAATTCTTTATGAACTTTGAGATCATTATTGAGGGAAAATCTTTTACAGGAAAGGAGGATATGGGTAAATTAAACAGCCATCCGGTAATGGAGTTTACTTATAAATGGCTATACGGAGGTGAACAATTTGAATTTCAGACGTCGGGTAGCACCGGAGTTCCAAAAAAAATAGTGCACAGCAGGCAGGCGTTAGAATCGAGTGCAAAACGAACCATTCATGCATTAAGTTTAAAGCAAGGAACTACCGCATTATTGTGTTTAAACCCTTCTACAATTGGGGGGATGATGATGGTGGTGAGAGCCTTGGTAGGAGGCTGGAAATTGACAGTAATCCCGCCAACGTCAACTCCAATACCTGAAAATAGCCACTTTCAATTCACTGCGATGGCTCCTTTTCAATTGGTGAAAACCATCGAAAAAATGGGCGTTAATACGTTAAATAGCAATATTGATTGCCTACTTTTGGGCGGGAGTGGTGTGGATTTGAATTTAGAGAATACCATTCAAATGCTTCAATTCCCCGTATTTATTGGATATGGAATGACAGAAACGGCCAGTCATATTGCCTTGCGCAAGTTGAATGGAAATGGCAAATCAGATCATTATACCATACTTCCGGGAATTGAAACCCGTTTGGACCACCGCAATTGCTTAGAAATAAAGGCAGATGTTACAGAAAACCAATGGGTTACCACCAATGATATGGTTGCCCTGAATGAAGATGAATTACGATGGGAAGGGAGGGCTGATTTTGTTATCAATAGCGGTGGCGTGAAAATTCATCCGGAGGAAGTGGAAAAAATGGTTAAAAGATGTTTGTTAGAGGATGGAATTACCCAGGAATTATTGGTGGTGGGGGTGCCTCATTCTGAGCTTGGGGAAGAATTAACACTGGTTACCGAAGGTGATCCGCAATTTACCCTCCCTTATTTACGGAATCGATTGCAGGCGTTACTTCCGACCTACTCCATTCCTAAAACCTTGCGTTTTTTACCATTATTCAGCAGAATTTCAAATGACAAACCCGATAGAAAAGCGATTCTTAAATCATTAATCCATTAATAAAGCACATTTCATTGCAGGGAATAGTTTTAAATTTAGTTTGGTTATACTATCTTTGCGGAAGTTTTTAAACCGCCCTTTTCAAGAGGGCTTTTTCATTAAATAAAAAGTGGTATGAGTAATATGACTTATTTAGTCCCCGCATTAGGTATTTTAGGCCTTATTGTGATGGTATTTAAATCAATCTGGGTGTCAAAACAAGATGCTGGAGATGATAACATGAAGGAATTGGCTGGATACATTGCAAAAGGTGCGATGGCTTTCCTTAAAGCAGAGTGGAGAGTGTTGGGAATATTTACCGTGATTGCTGCTGCTTTGTTGGCTTGGTCTGGTACTTTAGTCGAACATTCTGACTGGGTAATTGCTGTAGCATTTGTGATTGGAGCATTCTTTTCAGCCTTTGCGGGCTACATCGGGATGAATATTGCTACTAAAGCAAATGTTCGTACTACACAAGCTGCAAGAACAAGTCTTAAAAAGGCATTACAAGTGTCATTCAACGGTGGTACCGTAATGGGACTAGGAGTAGCTGGACTCGCGGTGTTGGGTTTATCAACTTTGTTTATTGTTTTTTATAATATGTATGTTCACGGTGAATCTCCAAATGGTCCAGGCATGCAAACTGCGCTTGAAGTATTGGCAGGTTTCTCACTAGGAGCAGAATCTATTGCATTATTCGCGCGTGTAGGTGGTGGAATTTATACTAAAGCTGCGGACGTAGGAGCGGATTTAGTAGGTAAAGTAGAGAAAGATATTCCAGAAGATGACCCAAGGAACCCTGCTACTGTTGCAGATAACGTGGGTGATAACGTGGGTGACGTTGCTGGTATGGGTGCCGATTTATTTGGTTCTTATGTAGCAACTATTTTGGCTACCATGGTTTTAGGTCGTGAAGTTGTTTCTGCTGATGGTTTTGGTGGAATGGCTCCTATTCTTTTACCAATGGTAATCGCGGGAGCAGGTATTGTATTTTCTATATTAGGAACCTTGGTTGTTCGTATAAATAAAGAAACTGATAGCGTTCAAAATGCATTGAACTTAGGGAACTGGGGATCAATTATTTTAACTGGTATCGCATCATTCTTCATGGTAACCTATATTTTACCTGAAAAATTATCTTTCCAAAGAGGAGATATCAATTTTGAGTTCACTAATATGGATGTTTTTTATGCCATTTTAGTAGGTTTAGTTGTGGGTGCATTGATGAGTATCATTACTGAATTCTACACTTCAATGGGCAAACGTCCAGTGTTATCGATTGTGAAACAATCTTCAACAGGCCACGCAACCAATATCATTGGTGGATTAGCCGTGGGTATGGAATCAACGGTTCTTCCAATTCTTGTTTTGGCATCAGGTATTTATACATCATTCTATTTCGCTGGATTATACGGTGTGGCTATCGCTGCTGCTGGTATGATGGCGACTACTGCTATGCAGTTGGCAATTGATGCATTTGGCCCTATCGCGGATAACGCTGGTGGTATTGCTGAAATGAGCGGTCTTCCTGAAGAAGTAAGAGGAAGAACGGATAATTTAGATGCAGTAGGAAATACAACAGCAGCAACTGGAAAAGGATTTGCGATTGCATCTGCGGCATTGACTGCTCTTGCTTTATTCGCAGCTTATGTTGGAATTGCAGGTATTGAAACTATTGATATCTATAAAGCCAATGTATTGGCTATGTTGTTTATTGGTGCGATGATTCCTTTTATCTTTTCTTCACTTGCAATTGCGGCCGTTGGACGTGCAGCTATGGAAATGGTGAAAGAGGTGAGAAGACAATTCCGTGAAATTCCTGGAATTATGGAAGGTACCACTAAACCTGAATATGAAAAATGTGTTGAGATTTCAACAAAAGCATCGATCAGAGAAATGATTGCTCCAGGTGCTCTTGCCATTATTAGCCCCGCGTTAGTTGGATTTGTATTTGGTCCGGAAGCGCTAGGTGGATTGTTAGCAGGTATTACCGTATCAGGTGTGTTGATGGGAATGTTCCAAAACAATGCCGGTGGTGCATGGGATAATGCTAAAAAATCATTTGAAAAGGGAGTTGAAATCGACGGTAAAATGGAATTTAAAGGTTCTGACGCTCACAAAGCATCGGTTACTGGAGATACCGTTGGTGATCCGTTCAAAGATACTTCTGGTCCTTCTATGAATATCTTGATAAAATTGACTTCGATTGTTGCGCTAATTATTGCGCCTCATATCTCTGAAAAACCTGCAGTTCATACCTCTGCAGAAAACATAAACGAGCATGCAAGCCAAACATTAGAATTGGTGGAAGAAGCTCCGGCAGTGATCGAAACTGTTTCTGAGTAATACATAATTGCATTTGAACAAGAGCCTTTTGGATGAAATAAATTCAAAAGGCTCTTTTTTTATCTAACATATTTATAAATACTTCTACAATACAAGAATTTGGTTAAATTCGAACCGAAATGAGAAAGTTAACTACATTAGTCACAGTCGTCTTAGTCTTTTTAGTACAATTTGCTTTTTCTCAAAACAATGGTGTCTTTGGGAAATGGATCACCATCGATGATGAAACAGGGGATAGAAAATCCATTGTTGAAATTTATGAGAAGGGGGATAAAGTGTACGGCAAAATCATAAAGCTTTACCGGAAACCTGGTGAGGATCCCGATCCTATCTGCGATGAATGTCCTAAGGATGATGCCCGATACAACAAAAAGGTAATAGGCATGGAGATTATGCTGAATATGACCAAAGAAGGGAAGGATGAATACGCCAATGGTACGATTCTCAAACCGGACGAAGGAACTGTTTACCGATGTAAAATTTGGAAAGAAGGCGAACAATTGAAAGTTCGTGGGTATTGGGGATTTATTTACAGAACTCAAACCTGGCTTCCTTATAATAATAAGCAATAAGTTTCTTTGATGAAGTTAAGCCCGGTAATCTTATCTATTCCGATTTATTTTTTACTGATCATCATTGAATTGGTAATTCAATATTTTAGCGATAGAAAATTATACCGACTGGGTGATGCTTTAAGTAATATTAGCTGTGGTATCGTTCAGCAACTTTCTGGTTTTGCGTTTAAAGTGTTATCCGTAGGAGCCTATTTGTTGGTTTATGATCACCTGCGATTTACTACCATTCCCTCAAATTGGATCAGCTGGATCGTTCTATTTGTAGCCGCCGATTTTTGTTATTACTGGGCCCATCGGATTAGCCATGAAATAAATCTATTTTGGGGCGGACATGTAGTTCATCACCAAAGTGAAGATTATAATTTTTCCGTCGCTTTACGTCAAAGTAGTTTCCAAGTGATATGGACTTTTGCGTTTTATATGC
This sequence comes from Cytophagales bacterium, assembly GCA_024643485.1. Lineage (GTDB taxonomy): Bacteria > Bacteroidota > Bacteroidia > Cytophagales > Cyclobacteriaceae > JAHEMU01. The sequence continues at coordinate 17,466 of JAHEMU010000003.1, read as the reverse complement.
CCTTGGCTTTGATTGGGTTTAGTCCCGTTGATTTTCTTTTCGCATCAGCAATTGTGACGGTTTACCAATTTTGGATACACACTGAAACGATTGGCAAGATGGGATGGTTTGAATGGTTGTTTAACACGCCGTCTCATCATCGAGTTCACCACGGTCGCGATCCAAAATACATCGACAGAAACCACGCCGGTGTTTTTATTATATGGGATAAAATGTTCGGAACCTTTCAAAAGGAAGAAGAAAAGCCAACTTACGGAATTACTAAGCCGTTAAATAGTTTTAATCCAATTTGGGCTAACTTTGATCATTATGCAGTAATGTGGAGTGAGCTTAAACAAATTAAGAAGTGGTCTGATAAGGTAAAATATCTATTTAAAAAGCCTGGGTGGTTGCCATCCTCAATGGGAGGGTATCGACCTGCGCCTGAAGTAAATAAGGCAGCGTATACGAAATATGACTTGCTAGTAAACAGGTGGTTGTCTGGGTATTTGGTGATTCAATATTTAGTTATTTTAGGTCTTACTGCCTTTTTTCTATTTCAAGCGGGTTCCTTTAGTATGTCAGATAAGGTCACCGTCATTTTATATATTATAGTTGGTTCAGTGTCGTTGGGAGGCCTATCTGAATTAAAAAAGTGGAGTTGGCAGACAGAAATTGCTAGATGGGGGTTTGTTTTGGTTTCTAGCTTATTCGCTAGTTTTTCTAAAATATATCTCCCCTTAATCAATCATCCGTATTTTATAGGGTGGGCAATTCTTTCATTCATTTTATTGGGATTGGTATGGAAAAAAAGCAAATAAGTATATGGGTTGTTTCGATCATTTTCACTTTGATCGGTTGCAGCCAGGCGGGTGAATTTCCGGAGTTTGACTGGGATAAATGGAAGGCAGATTACAACGGGTGTAATGGGACGAGACTGGAATTATTGGATGCATTTAAACAAATAAAGCCTCAGTTGAAAGGGCAAAGCAGCCAATCGATCATACTACACTTAGGTAATCCCGATGATCGCGAAATTCACAAAAGAAACCAACAGTATTTCCGATATTTTTTAACACATGAATCCTGCAATTCGGAAGATGTGAATAAGGACAATACCTTTATTCAGTTAAGATTGAATGCTACAGGGTTTGTAGACGAAATTATTTTTGTTGAATAACTCAATTCCCCTTTATAAGTGAAATCATTGATCGGGCTTTTCGATCCATACTGCGTTTATAAGGATGCCCCGAATAGCTAAACACTTGTTCAAAATTCTTTAACGCAAGGTCTTTATTCCCTTTATTATAGTATATCGTGCCTAATTGGATCAATGAGTTTGGAGCGAAGTATAACTTTGAATTCTTCGGCTGGGTTTGAATGACCTCCTGATAACCACCAATTGCTTGTTCATATTGCTCAGTCAGATGTGATAATCTTGCATTTCTATAAATCAACTCAATATTCTGAATGGAAGATATTTTTGACTTTTTAAGGGTGAGTAGGGCTTTTTTACTTTGTGCGTAAAAATGGCCATCCATGGAAAGTCTAGCCTGAAGCAAAGTAAGTTGCGTTGAGTTGGGGGAGGTGTTTATTAATTCAAATCTATCGAGCTTTTTTAAATCGCCTTCCATTTCGGTTATCTTATTCCAGCTAGTCTCAGCTTCATTTTTATTTCCCGACAATAGATGTGCGACACCAATTTTGTAGATGGCCTCCATCTTCAATTCACTTCCGTGATATGTGTTTAAAAAAGCTTGGTAAGATTGTATGGATGACGAATATGCTCCCTTTCTCAGGAACGCCTCACCTAAGAAATAATTAGTAAAATAATGATTTTCAGTTTTCTGATCATATTGATTAATGATTTCCTGAGCGTTTCCGGCCTTGTGAAGAAGTAATAATTGACCAAGGTTACTTAGAGATGATTCGCCCCTTCTAAGCTGATTTGATTTAAGTAGAATTAACGCCTCATTATGCTGATCTAGAATGAGTGACTTAAATAATGCACGAGTGAGAGTAGCTTCTGCTCCATAGGTTTCCTCATTTGAAATCCGCTTCAATTGGGTCTCTCCCTTCGTTATACTTCCTGTCCAGCCCATTAGATCTAAGAGCCATTGGTATTCCTGAGGTACGGAACCAAGTAATAATTCGATTGATCCTGAGGTTTTCAATATAGGAAGGTAATCGGGGTACCGAGACTGACTCTCTCTAACATGTTTGATACAGTTACGTAAATCCAATAGTGCATCAAATTCTTTCCCTTCCTGAGCAGATACCGCAGATCTTACGAAATATAGTTCACCCAATAAAAACGCCTGTTCTTTATTTGAAAATTCCTTAAGCTGTAATTCTATCGAATCAATTAGTTCATGTGTTCTGTTGTAGGTTGATTTTTCGCCGGTAAAAAATGCCTGTAACCCCGCGGACCAGATAAGATAATATTTATGTTCGGTGGAGGAATTCGAGAAGTTGGTAGGGGTGTATGTGTCTGTAATGGATTTGAACTTAGCATTCCAGAATAGACCTTCGTCTGATAGTTGTCCGGAAGCCAAGTAGCTTAAAAACAGAAGGAATAAAAGTGGTAATCTGGTTAGCATAATCAAATTCTAAAGTACCAATATTTACGACACAAAAAAAAGAGGCTGTAAACAGCCTCTTTTTAAACCAAATATAGATACTATAATCTTACTTTGTTTTTCGAGCTCTTGAAGTTCTTTTCGGTTTTTTCTCTTCCTCAATAACTTCAACTTCAACATCAGCAAGAATTCTTCCTGAATGTTCGTCGATAACAATTTTCTTTTTCTCTTTTATTTCTGCGATTTTCTGTGGAGGAATTACAATGTTACATCCTTCAGCAGCACCTCTTTTAACTGTTACTACAGCTAGGCCATTGCTAAGATTTGCACGTAATTTTTCGTAATACTTAAGCAGTTTTTCTTCAATTTTCTTTGTGGCTTTTTCACGATCCTTAAGCAATTTTTGCTCATCTTCTTCGCTTTCTGCCATCAATTCTTGAAGTTCAGATTTTTTTGTGGTCAAATCGATAGAGCGTTCTTCAATTTGAGTTCCAATTAGACCGATTTCTACGTTCTTCTTTTCAATCAAATCACCCGATTCACGGATTTTCTTTTCGCAAATTTGAATTTCAAGCTCTTGCAATTCAATCTCCTTTGATAACGCATCGTATTCACGATTGTTACGGACATTCATTTGCTGCTCTTTGTATTTGGTGATTAGGACGTGAGCCACTTTCATTGCTTCCTTACTGGAAACGATGCTTTGCTCAAGCTCTATCAGTTCACCCTTAAAGCGTTCTTGACGGGTCTTATACCCTTCAATCTCATCTTCAAGGTCCTGAACTTCGTCAGGTAAATCACCTCTTAATTTTATAATTGCGTCTAGATCTGAATCGATCTTTTGAAGTTTTACAAGCGCTTCTAACTTCTGTGCTACTGTTTGGTTTTCCATGAATATCAATAATACGAAATAGGGTTCGTAACAATTTCCGATAAACGGACTGCAAAGGTAGTGAATTTTTTATTTAAAATATCATTAATTAATTCTTTTGTAAATATTTCACTTTCATAGTGACCAATATCGGCAATAATCAGCTGATTTTCACCATCAAAATATTCGTGATATTTAAAATCTGAAGTAATAAATGCGTCAGCACGATGTTTTTTCGCAGCATTTAATAGAAATCGACCACTTCCTCCGCACACGGCAACTTTTTTTACCATTTCTCCTGTTTTAGTGTATTTGATGGAAGTAAGGTTCATTGATTTTTTTAGATGTGCTAGAAAATCCTGTTCAGAAAGTGGAATGTCCAACTCGCCAATCATCCCAGCGCCTATACTTTCATCCTCATTTACTAATTCCTGTAAATGATAAGCTACTTCTTCATAAGGGTGGGCCGTCTTAAGTGCCGATAATATTTGACGTTCCAAATGAGTGGGATAAATTAATTCCAATCTTACTTCACCTACCTGTTCTACATTTCCGCTTTTTCCGATTACAGGATTGGCCCCCATTTCAGGTTGGAACGTGCCTATGCCGGTAGATTGAAAGCTGCAATTGCTGTAATTGCCTATTTTTCCGGCCCCTGCTTCATGTAAAGCATTTAAAACAGATTTACTGGCAGCTTCCGGAACGAATGTGATTATTTTTCTTATCGTATCGGATTTCGGTTGTAGGATTTTGGGGTTTTTAATTCCAATTAATTCGCAAATTTTACTATTTACTCCAGTCGAAATGCTATCAAGGTTGGTATGCCAAGCGTAAATAGCAATATCGTGCTTTATGGCCTTAATTATGGTTTTTTCAATGTAATTGTATCCATTTAGCTTTTTTAATCCGCTGAAAATGATGGGATGATGTGCAATTATTAGATTGCATTTTGTATCGATTGCTTCTTGAACAACTTCTTCTGTGCAGTCAAGTGTAATTAATACGCCTTCTACCTTCCATTCGTGTTGACCGGTGAGTAATCCGCAGTTATCGTATGATTCCTGCAAATAAAGCGGTGCAATTTCTTCCAAATGGGTAGTTATTTCTTTAATTTTCATAGCTTAGAATCAAATTTAACGTATTCATTCAACTTTTTATATGTACTGGACACTTTTTCCGTTTTCCTTTTTATATTATATCATCACTTCAGGAAGAAATTTACTCTTTCAATCTAATATTTTCAGAAGCATTAAATTTGAAATTCCTGTTATTTCTGTTGGTAATTTGGAAGTAGGGGGTACGGGAAAAACACCTATGACAGAATATCTTATCCGTCATTTAGATAAAGAAAAAAACATCGCACTTCTTAGTCGTGGATATAAAAGAAAATCCAAAGGGTTTCGTATAATTTCCGATTTGGATAATGCAGAAACGGCCGGAGATGAGCCTTTTCAATGTTATATGAAATACAAAGACTCGGTGACAGTGGCCGTGGGGAAGCATCGTGAACTGGCAATCCCCGAAATTTTAAAAGCAAAACCTGAGATAAATCTTATTATTTTGGACGATGCTTTTCAATATAGAACAGTAAAGCCATCCTTGAACATCATGTTAACCCGCCATGCTAGGCCTTTTTATAAAGATACCGTTATGCCAACGGGGCGTTTAAGAGAAGCAAAATCGGGTGTGAAGAGATCCGATGTAATTGTTATGACAAAATGTCCTTCAAACCTAAGTGAAAAGGAGGCAAGTTTGATAAAAAGTGAGATAAGAAAATATCACGATGCACCAGTCTTTTTTGTTACGACTGCCTACGAAGAACCGGTACCTCTTTTGAATAATGTATCCTTCACTAAGAAGGTTTTATTGGTTTCGGGAATCGCGAATTCATCTCAATTGGAAGCCTATGTACAAAAACATTATTCTTTGCTGGGCCATATTCAATTTAATGATCATCATGATTACACAGAGGAAGATTTTGTCCATATCAAGGAAAGGTACCGAGAATTAAGCGCAAAGGAAGATATATGCATTTTGATAACAGAAAAAGATGCTACCAAATGGTTACTCGACCATCATACGGTTAAAATTGAAATGCTTCCAGTTTTTAGCTTACCAATTAGCACTAAATTCCTCTTTTCTGAAGCTCAATTTCATGATATTTTGAGGAACGCGCTGAAAGATTAATCAAAATGAATAATTTTGCCGCGTGAAAAAGAGGAATTACATCTGTTTACTTATCGTATTTAATTTGATTACCCTTTCGGTTTGGGCTCAAGATCCTGTCCGTCAACGCGATTTGGGGAAAATGGGAGGGATTCAATCCAGACCGAATCGAGCCGAGAGTAAAGGTGGTAATGGCTCCTCAATTTTAGATGATAGCACAAAACAACTTTATGGCCCTTCTACAACCAGATATATTTTTGAAAAGAATATTAAATATCAAACGGATACTTTAAAGTCTGTAGATACTACCTTAGTTGATTTCCACTTGATTTTTGATCCGGTGGAGCGATCAGGATATATGCTTCATGATTTAGGAAATATTGGAACAGCAATGGAACCTATATTTTTCAAAAGTCCAGAAATGATTGGCTCTCGCATTGGAGTAGACGCCTATAATGCCTATTTCATTAATCCAGACAGCATTAAATTCTATAATACCTTATCACCTTATAGTTGGTTTACTGTGGTGTGGGGAGGGAGTGGCCGATCGCTTACCCAAGCAGGATATACAAGAAATGTAAGTGAAAGGTGGAATATTGGAGGTGATTTTAAAGGTTATTACGTAGATAAGCAATTTCAAAGGGAGCGAAGAGGTGACAGAAATGCAGAATCCATTTCTTACGACTTTTACACGTGGTATTTGTCCAAAGACTTTAATTATAAATTGGTAGCGAGTTTGAGCAGAACAAACCATCAAGTGAATGAATTTGGAGGTATTGATGCTGAATTTACTGACCCTATTGCTGATTTCTTTTCTCAAACGGCAGGATTGAGATTAAACACCGCTGAGTCGAATGCGTATAAAAACAGGCTTCACGCTTATCAATCATATCGATTAAATCCACTTTTAAATATTTTCCATGGCCTCGAGTGGGGAAAACAAATCCATCGAATTTCCATTACCCCTTCTAGTGAAAACAGTGCGACCTTTGATGTAGCACCTTTTATTGATAGGTCGGGGTCAGACGCAATTGATCAAACTAGATTGTACGATATATCGAATTCTATTGGAATTGAAGGTCATCAAAAAAGATGGTACTATTCTGTCGGATATATGCATCGATGGTATCATATTGATTATAAGTGGTTGAATGCAGATTCACTAGGGATTCAAAATAAAGGGAATGAATCCTATGCATTAATCGAAGGAGGCTGGAAGCCAGCAGAGAAGATTGCTCTTGATTTTTCAGGTCAATTGATGGAAAATGGAAGACATAAATTTGATGCGGAGTTAAAATTACCACTTTTGGAGGTTTCCTTTGCCTCCGTTAAATGGAAGCCAAGCTATATGCAAACTGCGTATTTAGGGTTTTACGATTATTGGATAAAATCGTTTGATGATCCATCCGAGTTATCATTATCGGGAAACCTGAAAATAAAAACGGACCATATTTTCTTCGCCCCAGGGGTACAACTGCAACGCATTAATCATTTGATTTATTTTAATGAAGAAGTAGCTGTTCCAGGTGAACAAACAATCATTCCTAAACAATTAACGGATGATGCATTGGTTTTTGCTCCATTTGTGAAGACTTCATACAGCTTTGGGAAGTGGAAAACTTCTGTGCAATTGAGATATACAGAAATAAATTCTGAGGCCATCTATGCACTCCCGCTACCTAAATGGCATTTTAATGGTAAGATAGAATTACATAATTTGTACTTTAACAACAATTTAGAGCTTCAAACAGGTTTAATGGTTCATTGGAAATCAGATTATTTAGCTCGAGGTTGGGATCCGCTAATTCAGCAATTCTATTCTCAGAATGATTTTATGATTAATGATTACTGGTTGTTTGGCGCTTTCGCAAATATCAAACTTAAAAGAGGGTTGATTTTTGTGAAGATGAATAACCTAAGGCAATTAATGAACACGACTGGGTATTTCGCAACGCCTTATTATCCTGGAGTAGGAAGTGTGCTAGACTTTGGGTTTAAATTTAATTTCTATGATTAAAGAAGCCGATAAACAAGTACTCGGACTGCAATTACCAACGGATCCTCGATGGGCCACGGCCGCGGAAGAGAGTCTTCAAGAGATTTTGACCGACCACGCTTATTGTGAACAAAAAGCTGCCAGCAGTTGCATTTCGCTGATTACCTTATATCCTGAAAATGAGGATATCGTGAATACACTTACCCCGATAGTAAAAGAAGAATGGAGTCATTTTGAACGCGTTTTATCCGAATTGAGAAAGCGTGGTTGGAATTTAGGGCGACAGAGGAAGGACGAATATGTAAACCAACTACCTTCCATTACAAAGAAAGGAGGAAGTCGAGACCAACAATTAGTCGAAAAATTACTAATAAACGCGTTGATTGAAGCTCGATCATGTGAGCGATTTAGGCAGCTACACCAAAATTTGAGCGACCCGTCATTAAAGGATTTTTACTACAAATTAATGATCAGTGAAGCAGGTCATTATCGCACATTTATCGATTTGGCTGAAAACTACGAATCAAAAGAATATGTGCGAACACGATGGGAGGAAATCCTGAAGGGGGAAGCAGAAATTGTAATTAAATTACCCGCCCGCCCCGATCGAATGCACTAATTTTATTCAAACGATTGGGATTGATATTCTCCCATTACATCCACTAGATTTCCCAATTTCCTTATATCTGCCAAACTGTTTTGGTAATCGGTTTTATCCTTCCAAGTAACGTCTATTTTAAAGGCGTATTGATATGGCTTTCCAATGATTGGAATGGATTGGATTTTAGTCAGGTTTACGTTGTGAAGTTTAAAAATCAATAAAACGTCGGCAAGACTCCCCGGCTCGTGATTTAATTCCAAGGAAAGGCTCGCTTTATTCGCTAGCGGATTTTCTTCTGCTTTATTTGCAAGAATTAGAAAACGCGTAAAATTCCGTTTATGGGTTTCAATATTACTCGCGATGATATCCAAATGGTACAATTCTGCTGATAAGGTATTAGAAACGGCAGCTAAAGTGGGGTCACCTTGTTCGTAAATGAATTTTGCAGCAGCAGCAGTATCATGATATTCTATTAAATGGATGTTCGGATGATTTTCAAAAAAGTCATCACATTGAGCAAGGGCTACAGGGTGAGAATACACGGAAGTAACTTGATCCAGCGTAGTTCCTTTGTTCACCATTAAATTCATTTCAATGTGAAGGTAAACTTCCCCAATGACTTGAAATTCGTATTTAGAAATTAGAGAGTAGTTTGGTAGTAGAGAGCCTGCAAGTGTGTTTTCTATAGCCATTACGGCGTAATCACACTCCCTCTTTGAAAGCGAAATGGCCAATTGTTTGAATGTGTTGCATTCCAAAGTGGTTACCTGACCATTAAAGTATTTTCGTGCCGCCATTTCGTGGAAACACCCTTTGATGCCTTGAATGGCAATTAATTTTCCTGACATTTTATTGAATTAGCCGCCAAATATAGGGGAAAATCTCAGTTTTTCTATCATGTTGTTTGGCCAATTCTTGTGGAATTCAAATTAAAATTAAGGCGCTTTACCGAATTGAAATTGGATATAATGGAGTTACTTTTTACTTTTAAGACGTATTAATAATGTAAAATTAATTAAGAATATGAAACGTATAATCTATGTGTTGTTGGCCTCGTTGGTAATTTTAGGCGCGTGTAATTCCTCTGCAGACGAAGGTCGTATTATTGTGCGATTGACAGATAGCCCTGGCGATTATGAAGCGGTAAATATTGATATCGTTGGAGTTCAAGTCCATCGTTCAATGAGTAATGCTGAATCGGGATGGATTGATTTAGATGTGAATGCTGGCGTTTATAACCTGTTGGATTTGACCGATGGTGTTGAAACTGTCATTGCAGATTCTCGCATTCCAGCAGGACAAATATCTCAATTGAGATTAGTATTAGGTGATAATAATACGGTAGTCGTAGACGGTGTTGAATATGACATCATTACACCGAGTGCTGCAAAATCAGGCTTGAAATTGATAGTAGATGAATCCTTATTGGAAGGTATTACTTACAGTTTGTTGTTGGATTTTGACGCTGCAAAATCTATCGTGAAAACAGGTAGCATGAAATACATACTGAAGCCTGTTATAAAAACCGTAACCGAAGCTCGTGATGGAGCAATTGAAGGCACCGTGCTTCCTTCTGATTTGAGTGTTGCTATTTATGCAATGGTTGAAGACGATACCTTAGGAACCACGTTTTCGATAGAAAATAGTAGTTCTTTCTTTCTAGGAGGCCTTGAAGGAGGAACCTACGATGTGGTTTTTGATCCAGGGGAAACTTCAGGATATCTACCGTCCACTATTACAGGTGTGGAAGTGAATTTAGGTGAAATTACAAACGTTGGGGAGACCGCTCTTTCAACGAATAATTAAGATAAATGCATGGTTGAATGGGGACGCTATCTTTGGTGGTGTCCCTTTTCTATTTATACACCCTTTTGTATTTTTTCATAATCTTCATTACTTCTTCAACGGGGATTTTTTCTCTAGTATTACCGTTATTGCCTTTCATTTTTTCCGCAGCAAATAGGGAATTGATTATAGCCTCTTCGGTAGATTCAATAGCGGCCATAAACAGAGGTGACATAGCATCATTAGAAAGTAATTCTTGAATTTGCACTGGCTGATCAGGGTGGTCGGGTACTAAATTTCCTTTGTAATTGCTAAAAGCGATCACGTAATCACCGCTTCCATTAGAAGCAGTTCCGCCAGTTCTTCCCAAGCCAAGGAAAGCGCGCTTTGCGAGGCGCTCAAGATTTCTAGCGTCGATTGGGGCGTCTGTGGCAATGATCATCATGCAAGACCCATCCTGACTATCCAAAATCTGTTTATATTGATAGTTACCTAATTCGACTCCAACAGGAACTCCATCAATGGTTAAATTTCCGCCAAAATTTGTTTGGACAAGAACACCTACTGTATAACCACCTAATTCATCCGGTAGTTTTCTCGACGAAGTTCCAATTCCTCCTTTATACCCAAAACAAGTGGTACCAGTGCCCGCACCAATATTTCCTTCAGTAACAGCTCCCGATTTTGCTACTTCAATTGCTTTGAGAAATTGACTTTCCCGCAGGTACATTTGTCGGATGTCATTTAGAAAACCGTCATTAGTTTCACCTACAACTGCATTTACGGAACCGATTTTTTCATGCCCGGGCAATTCAAGTGTGTATTGTATGGCCGCTTTCATACCGGTGCCAACTGAAAGCGTATTGGTAAGAAAAATGGGTGTTTCAATATTTCCTAATTCCCTAACCTGACTTATACCTGAAAGTTTCCCGAATCCATTGGCTTGAAAAATGGCCGCGGGAGTCTTATTCATGAATAAGTCGCCAGAATGAGGGAGAATTGCTGTTACTCCCGTGCGAATATCGTTCCCCTCAATGACTGTTACATGCCCAACTTTTACTCCAGCTACATCCGTGATTGAATTGAATTTTCCGGGACTAAATAAGCCGATTTTAATCCCAAGTTCCCTAGGCCGTTGAGCAAAGGATTGGCTGAGAATAAATCCAAAGAAAATTAAGGTGATATATCTTTTATTTAAGGAATTGCGACCTATTTGTTTGAAGAGACTCATACAAAATGCTTATTTTTAATTTTTTAAATTTAAGGAATATTATGAGAAAATTAATCGGTATTTTGTTTTGTGTCGGTGTATTGTTTTTTGTGATGCCAAATGACACCTATGCTCAAGGAAAATCAAAAAGTAATAATGGAAGAGGGGAGCAAGCAAGTAAACAACAAGGACCTCCACCTTGGGCGCCTGCGAAAGGTTATCGGGCCAAAACTAGATACGTTTATTTCAAAGATTATGATGTGTATTATGATCATAATAAAGGAGTGTACATCACGTTAAGTGGTAAAAACTGGTCAGTTTCAACGAAATTGCCTGCGATTTTATCCCGCGTGGATTTGATAACAGCAGTTAAAGTTGATTTGGATTTCGATGGAGATGAACCTCAAAAATACCACAATGATCATACGAAGAAATATCCCAAAAAGAAGAAGTAGTTTTTTGAACAAAATTATTACATAATGCTAGTTACTCAGTCATTCGAAACTCTTTTATAAATAAACAATGGAGGGAATAAATGACGTAATATTAAGATGAAAAACGTATATTTGAACATAATTATTACCGTATGAGTAAAATTGTCTGTCCAGTTGATTTTTCTGAAACTTCCTTAAATGCGGTAGAATTTGCCGCACATATCGCTGCAACTCATCAATATAATTTAAATCTAATCCACGTATTCACTGAAAAGGAATACAATAAAATAGTTAATTCTAAGAAAATTTCTCTTTCATTTAATGAAATGAAAGAGGAGGCCCGTGCGAAATTAACAGCTATTGCAGCCGAAGTCATGGAGCAAGAAAAACATGAGAACCTTCCGTCATGTGAAGCGAAAGTAGTTTCTGGGGATTTGCAGGATATGATGTTAGAGATTAGCAATGAATCAGATTGTGAAATGATCGTCATGGGGACTACCGGAAAAGGAGGGAGCATATGGATGGGTAGCAATACTAGTTTGTTGATAAGTAAGTCAATTAAGCCTGTTTTTTGTGTGCCAAGTATGGCGAATTTTGAAGGCTTTTCCCGAGTGGTTTATGCAACCGATATTCAGGAAGAAGATAAATTACGTATTCAGGAGGTGGTTTCATTTGCTACCGTTTTTAATAGTAGAGTTTATGTGGTTCATATGAGCCAGCACAACGAAGAACTTGAAAAAAATGAGTCTAATGATTTTTTCGAAGAGTTGAAAAGTTTTGTTACCTATAGAAAATTAACTTTTGAAAATAAATATTACGAAAAGAGCCTTAGCAATAATATGTTAAAATATTTGAATGAAACGAATAGTAGCCTGTTGGTTTTGTATTCAAAAAACAGAAATTTTGTCGAAAACTTATTCCACAAAAGCTTGACTAAAGAATTGTCAGAAATATCAAATCATCCAATCCTTGTTTTGAAATAAACCCAATGAACCTAAAATCTTTATTAATTTCTTGCGCCTTGTTGGCTCCTGCTATTTTCTACGGTCAATCACATTCCGTACATAGTGTTATTAGTCAATACAATGAAACAAATGTGGTGTTATCACCAGACGCACAATCGATATACTTTACCTTGTCTAATCATCCACTTAACACAGGAGGAAAAAAGGATAAGGGAGATATTTGGTATTCGACAAGAAATTCGGACGGAACATGGCAATTGCCATTAAGACTTGCCGGAACTGTGAATAACTTTTCGAATAACAGAGTGGTAGGGTTTTCTCCAGATGGTTTAGTGATGTATTTGCATGGCAATTATAGCAATAATGCTTCAGGAATTTCTTTATCGAGATGGAATGGTAGATTGTGGACGGACCCGCAACCAGTTAAAATTCCATATTTTAAAAATGAATCTGAAGAGCAAAGTGGATATATTAGTAAGGATGGGGAGGTCATGTTATTGTCTATACAATCTTTTAATACTCAAGGAAACGAGGATATTTATGTGAGTTTTAAAACGGACAATGGATTTACCGAACCGAGAAATTTAGGGCCTGTAATCAATAGTAAATTTCAGGAGTTCACTCCTTCTTTATCGTCAGACCAAAAGATTTTGTTCTTCAGTACCAATGGTAAAAAAGGTTTTGGAAGTAGTGATGTTTATTTTTCCAGAAGACTTGATGATAGCTGGACCAATTGGTCGGAGCCTGAAAATATGGGGGAATGGATCAACGGGGAAGGCAAAGACTCTAATTTTATTCTGATTGATGAATTAAAAAATGTCTTATTAGTTAAGATGAATAATAGCGATGAATACGGTGATATCGTTATTAAAAGTCCAGATCCAAAAATGGACTCTCTATTTACTAAACCAGCTCCTGCTGAACTGAAAGATATTTTGGTGGAGTCAACTGCTAATCCAAGATTAAAGGGGACTATAAGGGATCAAGCCGGACAATTACTAACCTCTGTACAGGTTCAAATTGAAGGTAAAGGATTGAATGATTTTGCGTTTTCTGATAAAGTAGGAGTTTACGATTTTGAATTTTCAGAGAATGGTGAATATAGTATTCATGTTTCGGCAAGTTCATATATCCCGCAATCTGCCGTGGCAACTTTCTCCGATACCGACAAACTCAAGATAATTGATTTCACTTTAATGCCTGTAGAGGTTGGGGTGTCAGTTAATTTAGATAACGTGTTGTTTGTTCGAGGAACGAATAATTTTACTCCAGGATCAACAAAAGCATTGGATTTGGTTGTTGAGTTTATGAAGGATAATCCTTCAGTTGAGATTTTATTAGGCGGCCACACGGACAATACCGGTAGTGAAAGAAAAAATGTCACCTTAAGTAAACAACGGGTGAAAACTGTTAAGAAATATTTAGTTACCCAAGGAATAGCCTCTTCCCGAGTTAAAGGAAAAGGCTATGGTGGATCTGTTCCGATTGCTTCAAATGACAGAGAAGATTCTCGAAAGTTAAATCGTCGCGTAGAATTTACAATTACTAAAAATTAATATCCACTGGCGGCATCGTCCCCTCGAGGGTCTGCGCCGCCTTCAAGTTTTCCATCTTTTCTGACAAGAATAGCATCCACTCGACCTATGCTACCTGTAGTGTTAAATTGGTGTCCTCTATCTTCTAATTTTTGAAGGGCAAGGGAGTCTATACGGCCGTTTTCATATACCACCACATCTGGTAACCATTGGCTATGGAATCTCGGTACTTCGACCGCTTCCTGCATACCCATATTATGATCAATAACATTGAGGATTACTTGGAAGACAGAGGTAATAATGGTAGATCCTCCTGGAGTACCCACAACCATAAATAATTCATTGTCTTTCTCAACAATAGTTGGGGTCATAGAACTTAGCATTCTTTTCTTTGGCTGAATCGAATTTGCTTCGCCTCCTATCAATCCGAACATATTAGGAACACCAGGTTTTACGCTAAAATCGTCCATTTCGTTGTTTAAAATAAATCCTGAGCCAGATACCACCACTTTTGAACCGTAGCCACCATTTAAAGTAGTAGTGACAGAAACTGCATTTCCGAATTTATCCACCACGGAAAAGTGGGTGGTCTCATCACTTTCATAATATTGAATGCTTCCTGCGGCAACGGAGTCGCTTGGCGTAGCTATTTTTGGGTTGAAATTGGACATTCTCTCCGTAAGGTAAGTGTGATCAACCAGTTCTTTTACAGGTACTTTTGTGAAATCAGGGTCTCCTAAATAGGTCGCTCGATCTGCATATACTCTACGTTCTGCTTCCACAATGGCGTGAATAGTTTCATCATTTTGCCAACCCAATGTATTAAGAGGAAAGTCTTCAACTATTCCAAGAAGTTGGAGTAATGCAACTCCACCCGAACTTGGGGGAGGCATTGAAATCACCTTATATCCTTTGTAATACCCGAAAATTGGATCCCTCCATTTTGATTGATAGGTTTTTAAATCCTCGTAACTGATAATTCCGCTACCTCTTTCCATTTCAGAAACAATATCATCTGCTGTTTTTCCTTCATAAAATCCAGCGCGTTTTTGATCTCTAATCCGCTCTAAGGTATGCCCTAAGTCGGTATAAACTACCTTATCACCAGCCTTCCAATCACCTAAAAGAAAATCAGGAGCAACCGTATTTAGGGATTTAAATTTTTCTTGATTATTATTTAACCCAGCGGCTTCTTTTTTAGTGAGAGCAAATCCGTTGAGCGCTAAATCGATGGAAGGTTGAACTAATTTAGCCCAATCCATTTGGCCGAATTTTTCATAAGCTTTAATCATTCCATCCACCGAACCAGGAACCCCAGAGGCTAAATGTCCATCGATACTTAATTGGTCCACAACAGTTCCGGAATCCGAAAGGTACATATCGCGATGCGCCTTCAAAGGAGCTGCTTCTCTAAAGTCAAGAGTATAAGAGGAGCCGTCTTTTAAACGAATTACCATAAAGCCCCCGCCACCTAAGTTTCCTGCAGATGGATGAGTCACTGCCAATGCAAACTGAACCGCAATTGCAGCTTCCACCGCATTTCCGCCGTTTTTAAGAATCTCCAGACCAACGTCTGAAGCGAGGGGATGCGCTGAAACCACCATGCCAGAATCCGCCAAAAGACCAGTTTGTGATATAGTTGTTTCTGTTGGTTGACAACCAATAATTGCGACTAATAGAAGACAGAATAAGCTTATGGAAAGTTTTTTCATTAATTTAGGTTTAAGCCCTTAATTTAAGTTAAACAAATTGAATTATTATAATTAAATTGGTTTGCACTTAATAAATTTGATAAAGGTAATATTCGGAGATGGCAGATTTGCGTGAAAGGAAAAAGGCAGCGATGAAAGTTGCATTGGTTAAATTTTTCTTGGCTAAACTAACAAGTAATCGATATGATTTAGTGAGAGTGATTGATTTATGTAAAGAAGCGGGTATTTCCAAGGTGACATTTTTTAATTATTTTGATTCTAAGGAGGAATTGCTGAGATATAGCTTTAGGATCTGGTGCATGGAAATATCATATGAATTAAATCGTGAAGGCGCGAAGGGAATCCAAGGACTATTACATTTGCTCGATCATATAGCTATACGTTTTAAAGAAATGCCCTATTTTTTCTATTCATACTACAGTTATCAAATTATTGATTCTCGTATTCGGGCACCTTTTACTATAAAATCAGAAGAAAGAAAACTGCTCGGGCCAAATTATAACGATACGGAGATTCATTCCTTGATACAATTAATTGATTCGTTTGTTTTAGACGCAGTTTTCAAAGGAGAAATTAAAGCGTCCGATCCAAAGGCAATCAGTGGATTGATTTATACCTACCTTGTGGGCATGATTACTGAAGCGGGAATGCAAAATGCCGTTATCGACAAGATAGTTTTTCGTCAAAAAATCGACTTTATTTTATCTAAATACAGATAAATGCAACTTAAACGTTTAATAGACGACTATTAAGTTTTCTCTTGTGACATTGAGCTTAAAATAGCTCAATGCCTATTAGTTGCACCAATTATTTGAAATTCCCTTTTTTTAGGTATTCCCTTTTTCTAATAAGTGGGATTGTATTGGTGTATCTCAATCCAAAGCTAATTAGCTGGTTTACTCCAACCTTTTCAATAGTGGTATGTGGCTCATTCTTTATATTGAGTTTTGGATTTCGAATGAAGTGGGTTTTGTCTCTATTTTGGATTTTTTTAGGGGGGTTTTCATATTCTTTGAATTTTTCTAATTCAGATATATCAAATATTGAATATTCATTGGTTGAAATAAAGGAGATATCTTCTTCAAAAAAGACGTTTTTCGGTGAACTTAAAATAGGGGAGGTTAATAACTGCTGGGTGCCCGTTGATCGAAAAGTGAAGTTTAATATTTCCGGTGACTCGTCTTTTATCCTTCCGAAGGTTGGTGAATTGTATCTCATTAGAACCAGATGGCAACTGATTGCCCGTCCTCAGAATTCCTTGGATTTGGATTATTATCAATACCTAAAACTGAAAGGAATTTACCATCAATCCTTCCTTAAAACAAAGGATATTTTCAGGTACAAAAACTCAGAATTAGACGATCACGCACGTTTGCCATCTCGCGAGTATCTTCAATATGTTTTTAAATCTATTTTACCTGAAAAATCACATTTTGGAATTGCGAACGCCTTGTTTTTGGGAAATAAAGATGCGCTAAGTCCAGAGCAAAAAGAACATTTTTCCATCGCAGGGGTGATGCATTTGTTTGCAGTATCCGGCCTTCATATTGGTATTTTATATTTTGGTTTTTTCGGTGTTGCTCGAGTAATACCATATGGAAAGCGTTTAAAACCTGTCATATTAACTCTTTTA
>JAHEMU010000192.1 GCA_024643485.1 Cytophagales bacterium | reverse complement strand
TTAAAAACCGAAACACATCTATAATGTTAAAAAATAAATGTAAATAAAACTTGACATTATATTTTTATTAATCTAATATTGTCAAATAAACTTTACAAAAATGAAAGAAGAAAGAAGAAAAAGAACGATTCGGTTGGCCATATGGACGTGGAGCTGGGTAGCCACTTTGGCCATTGCTACATTCGGACCAATATGGATTTGGAATCACCAGCCAGTAATAACTTCCATCGGTATAGGTGTAAATCTTTTAAATGGTGCATTGATGATTCTTGCCAATAGAAATTTGTTTAATCATTTCGATGAATTGGAACGCAAAATTCACCTAGAGGCCTTGGCTTTTACTCTCGGGGCTGCGGTGGTGGTTGGTTTGAGCTATTCACTCCTCGATCAAACCAATATAATTGCATCGGATGCTGAAATTAGCCATTTGGTTGGTTTTATAGGGGTAACCTATATGGTTTCGTTATTATTCAATAGAAAAAGATATCTATGAAAAATAGGGTAAGAGAATTGCGCAAAACCCTGGGATTGACTCAGGAGGAACTGGGCGAAATAATAGGCGTTTCTAGACAAACAATCAATGCCATTGAAAAGGAAAAATTTGACCCCAGTTTACCAACCGCTTTTAAAATGTCTAAACTGTTTAATGTTCCAATTGAAACCTTCTTTTTGTATGAAGATTAAATTGAATAAGATATAATTAAAATTTTCTTAATTTTGCAGGCGTAAAATTTAAACTAATTCAAATGAAAAAAAGTATTTTATTTTCTATGTTGGTTATGACCACCATGTTCGCTTCTGCTCAAGTGGAACTTGCTGCGGACTTGGGGGTAAACCTAGCAAACTGGGATCAAAACTTCGATAATCCTAGTGATGAATTTCCTGCCAAATCAAATTTGAGATACCGTTTAGGATTAAGAGCTGAAATGGATTTAATGGAGGCCATAGCATTGAGAACTGGTGTATATTATAATGCAAAAGGGGGGTCAATTGATGTAAAAGAATTTCTTAACTCGAACAATGCTTCGGGATACTATAGGTTTAATACAAGTTACTTAGAAGTTCCATTAAATTTGGCATATACCTATAATGGTATTACTCTTTTTGGTGGAGGATTTTATGCAGTTGGTGTATCTGGCGAAACGAAATGGGATTTTTCTACAGGAGGAACAATATCTATTAGTGATTCCGGCACTCAGGAGATTAATTTTGCAACTGAATCTGATTCCAATACCCCTGGGATAGAGATAAGTAACACAGACTATGGGTTTAATATTGGTGCTGGTTATAAATTGGATAAAATGTCCATTGACCTGCAGTACAGTAAGGGGTTAAAAAATATGAATTTAACTGACCCAAATAATAGGGGATATGACCCGGAAACTGAAAAAGTGACCAATTCAGTTATTACAATTTCTCTAGCATATTTTTGGTAATATGACGGTTTTGTGCGAATCCTAAGTACTAAATTAGGGTAACTGCCAACTCACTCACAAGGTTCATGTGATGGGTTGGCAGTTTTGTTTCCTACTAATTATTTTACGCCATTTTAATTCTTGCATCAACAACTACCAAATCACTGCCTTCACCTATCAATGGATTGATATCTAATTCTGCAATCTCAGGAAAATGATCAACCAGAGCCGATATCTTTAGAATAATATCACTAAATTTTTGTTCATCAATCCCTTTTTTACCTCTAATTCCTTGAATAATGGGGTAACCTTTCAGCTTGCGAATCATTTCCAACGATTCTTCCCGAACAAGAGGTGATAAGCCAGATTTTACGTCTTTCATTACTTCGACAAAAATTCCACCCAAACCGCAAAGAATAACATGCCCAAACCCGGGCTCAAACTTGGCACCTATAAAAAGTTCAATTCCTTTATGCATCGACTGTAGAATGACGCCAGTCGCCTCTGGAATGGCCATCAATTCCTGATAAACCTGGTTCACACCCACGTCGTTTCGGACGTTTAATACCACACCACCAACATCAGATTTATGAACTTGTCCAACCACCTTCATGGCAATCGGGTACCCAATATCATTTGCGGTTTTGACGGCCTCTTCTACAGAATGTATCACTTCTTCCCTTGCGGTAGGAATATTTGCCGCTTTCATAATGGCGTTTACATCAGTCGATGATAAAAATTCATTCGCAGTGGAAGAAGAAAGGATTTTTTGGATGGTTTTCGTGTCTATTTTTATTTCCTCTGATGAGGTTGGGATTGGAGGAAGTGTGCGGTGTACTTTTGTTAGCGCTTTGCCCAATAACACCTCATCCGGGAAGTTTACATGTCCTTTAGAAAGGAAATATTGAATTTCTTTTTGTGCATTGATAAGGGAGGGAAGGACAGGGAAAATGGGCTTTTTGCACACATCCAGCTTTACATTTAATACCTTATACACATTTTCTACATCAAAAAGTCCCGGGCTTCCAAATACGACCACCATGGCATCGACCTCATCGAATTTATGCTCGCAAAAGTCGATGATAATACCCAATTGTTCTGCCGTTCCAGTGGCTAAAAAATCGATCGGATTTTTAACCGAAGACCCCGGATTGAGATAGGTGAGCAATTCGTCTGCTTGGGTTCCGCTAATAGTAGGTACGTTTAATCCCCCTTCTGAAAGCGTGTCGGTGAGCATTACGGCAGATCCACCCGCGTGAGTAATGATAGCGATATTCTTTCCTTCTAATTTTTTGTAGGAAAATACAGAGGCAACGGAAACCATTTCTTCGCGACTTTTACAATGCACGATTCCAGCTTTTTTGAAAAGGGCCTTTATTGCGACGTCTGAACTGGCCATCGCTCCAGTATGCGATGCGGCGGCTTTGCTTCCAGCTTCAGTAGACCCCGCCTTTATTGCCGCAATTTTACATCCTTTTTTAATTAAAGAGGAAGCGTGCTTTAGTAATTTTTGGGGCTGCCGTATGTTCTCCATATACATCAATTTGATAGAAGAACTAGTGGCTGGATCGTAAGTGAGGTCCATGTATTCCAAAACATCTTCAGCGCTTATTTGTGCGGCGTTTCCAATGGAAAATACACTATTGAATTGCAGACCTAGGGATATACCGGCTTCCATGACAAATAAAGCAATCGCCCCTGAGTTAGAAATCAGGTCGCACCCATTGATATTCATTTCCGGAGTGGGAGTAATGAATACACCTTGGTAATTTGCGTTGAGAAGTCCAATACAATTCGGGCCAATTAAACACCCTTCTGTTTCGTTGATGATAGAAACAATTTTTTTCTCTCGTTCTATTCCTAGTGGTCCCGCTTCACTAAACCCTGCCGAAATAATGATAAATGCTTTTGTGTTTTTTTGTTTTGCTAAAATATCGACCGCAGCGACACAATCTTCAGCTCGAATGGCAAGTATCGCGAGGTCAACTTCCGGCAAATCAGAAACTGTTTTGTGGCATCTGATGCCTTGAACTTGTGTTTCTCTAGGATTAACCACGTACAAATCACCTGGAAAATTACCACCAATGACATTTTTTACGATTTTGCCACCTGGTTTTTTAACATTGTTAGAGCCTCCAATGATGGCAATACTTTTTGGTGATATAAGTTGTTGGTTAATCATATTCTTTGCGTTTAAAATTCGCCGCAAAGATACGATTATTTCGTGTTAATCAGCCTGTAAATAAGTAAAGCTGTTCGTTTTGTTAGGTCTTCAAAAGTGGATAAGTCGATGGATTCATTAGGTGTGTGTGCTCCCGATCCCATGGACCCAAGTCCGCTAAGGCAATCGACATATTCTGCTACAAAAGAAATGTCAGCAGCTCCTCTTTTACCGGGATCCCAAGCCTTCACTTCCCCCAAACCCATATCGATACTTACTTGGTTCAACACCTTCAATAACTCCATATTTCCTTCAGTTGGACTCATAGGCGGGTATTTGTCAATAAAAGTAA
The DNA here is from genome assembly GCA_024643485.1 of Cytophagales bacterium. Lineage (GTDB taxonomy): Bacteria > Bacteroidota > Bacteroidia > Cytophagales > Cyclobacteriaceae > JAHEMU01. Next base: position 1,885 of record JAHEMU010000192.1, on the reverse strand, counting down.
TTGAAGAAGAGGTTTGTGGTAAGCTGTTCGCTACTATTTCGCTCATTTTAGCCCTTGTATTTTCCAATTGCTCTTGGGATATAAACCGTAGGCCTCCCGATGTGATCGCTGTTTGAGCAACCACATTCGATTTTCCAAACAAGCTAGCGGCGCTATTTACCGTATCGTATTTGATTTCAGTTCCTCCGGCAATCATTCCGGGATTAAATGTCAGGTATTCTTCTCCTCTAACCTCTTCATAAAAACTATTGAGGATACGGCTCATTTCAAAAATGGCCCCTGCACCGGTTCTTTCAGAAAATATTCCTGAAGAATGTGCTCTCACACCTTTTGATTCTACTTGCCAACCTGAGGAACCACGACGTGCTACGGTGGCGTAATTTAACCCCGTGGCAGTTTCGAATCCTAAGGCGATATCGCTTCGTTTGGCGGCATTAATCAAGTCATTCCGGCTGATGGAAATGGGAGATCCTGCCATTTCTTCATCGCCAGTATAGGCCACAATTATTTGTGCGTTGTTTAAGAGACCGGCTTCAGAAAGTGCTTTAAGGGCATATAAAATAATGACGTCACCACCTTTCATATCATTGGCGCCAGGGCCATACGTTTTTCCGTCTCGTTCTTCCCATTTTTGAAAAGCTTCGTTTTTTGGAAATACAGTGTCAAGGTGACCAATTAATAATAGTTTTTTACCACTGTTTCCAGCGGTTTCAGCAAATAGATGTCCTGCACGATTCACAGCTGATTGATCAACCCATTCGGTTTTGAAACCCAGTTTATCGAATTCAATTCTAAGTTCATCCCCCACTTTTTTTACCCCTTCGTGGTTCATCGAGCCACTGTTTATATTGACTATTTTTTCTAAGAATTGAACTGCATCGTCGTTATTTTTTTCTACCACTTTCAAAACTTTTTGTTCTTGTTTAGTCACCTTCTGACCATACACTAGAACAGAAAAAAGTAAAAAAGGAATGATTAATTTATTCATGATATTTAGTAGTAATTTCAAAAACAAGTTAAGGTTTTATATCTTAGAAGAAAAAGAAAATATGATTGTAGGTTTCCATTCAAACGGAAATAATAGATTAATTATCTCATAAAATTATGGCTATGGAAATTCGAAAATTAGGGAATTCGGGGTTGAAAGTTTCCTCACTCGGACTAGGATGTATGGGAATGTCGTTTGGATATGCACCTTTTCCAGACAGAAAGGATGCTATTTCTTTAATTAGAAGAGCTTATGAAGAAGGTGTTACATTTTATGATACGGCTGAGGTGTACGGACCGTTCACAAATGAAACCTTACTTGGTGAAGCCGTTTCTCCATTTAGAAAAAATGTTACCATTGCTACTAAATTCGGATTCGATATTAAAGAAGGTAAAATGATTGGGGTAAATAGCCGCCCTCAACAAATTAGACTTGCAGTAGAAGGTTCTCTAAAACGACTAAAAACAGATGTCATTGATTTATTATATCAGCATAGAGTGGATCCTCAGGTGCCAATTGAAGATGTAGCCGGAACCGTGATGGACTTAGTAAAAGAAGGAAAAGTGAAATATTTCGGGTTATCGGAAGCCGGTGCTTCAACTATAAGAAAAGCACACAGCGTATTTCCTGTATCTGCTCTTCAAAGTGAATATTCACTTTGGTTTAGAAGACACGAAACTGAAATTATTCCGACACTTAAAGAACTGGGAATAGGTTTAGTGCCGTTCAGTCCGTTAGGGAAGGGTTTTCTAACAGGAAAAATTGATGAAACCAGAGAATTTATGGATGGCGATATTCGTAAAATCATTCCTAGGTTTACTCCTGAAGCGCGAATTAAGAATAAAGCGATGTTGACCGTTTTGGAGGATTTGGCGGCATCCAAAAACGCCACCATGG
>JAHEMU010000191.1:1276-5850 GCA_024643485.1 Cytophagales bacterium | reverse complement strand
GGTGCAAAATCACCTTTCCACACGATATTTCCACGGGTATCAATTAAATGAATTTGATGTGGAAGGGCAGAAGAGGAGGTGTTAAAATCGATATTTACCAGATTTTTCGCTGGATTTGGATAGAGGATGATTTCAGAATTTTCTAAATCTTCTGTCGATGTAATTGTTTCTTCTGATGGAAGAGGTGAAGGAATATCAAATTCTTCGGCTTGCATTACTTCACCATTTAAATAAATAGATCCGCCGGAATTTGATTGGGTAACTTTTTGAATGAAGACAATTATTTTATCTGCTCCAGAAGGTGGAGTCATAGGTATTGTTTCAATTTGTCCGGGGACATACGTTTCATAGAAATGTCCGGAAGCATCAGGTTCAAAACTATAAAGTAAATTATTATAGTCTCCAGAATTCAAAACATAGGCAATTTGAACATAAACGCTGTCAATACTTTGTTGATTACCGTCAGAAGTCTTATCTAAATATTCAACTATGATATCATTACTGATATTTTTTATTCTAAAATCAGATATTTTCAAACTACGTTGGCCGTAATAGGATTCACTCCAATCGTCCCAATTGGCATTTTCATTCCCTCTAGAAGTTAATCCGTCAATTCGGACTGATGGCACATTGCTAATGTTGTAATAATTAACACGAGCGCCGTGGTGTCCATTATTACCTTCTTTTAATAAGGCATCGTCCACATCTGGGAAGGATGTTCTATAGTTAATCAAAACTACCTTGGTTTCTCCAGAAGCCTCTTTAGCTGAAATAAATGTGTTAATATCCGAATTTTGATTAGCGACAATGGTCGGTGGACCGCCTTGATTCGTAAAACTTTCAACCAATACGGTTCTTGTTCTATTACCTAACTCAAATTCTTTAAAATTAAATCCTTCGATGTCAGTTTCATCAGTGTTGCCTTTATTATCCATGTCGGTACCTAAAGCTAGCCTAAAAATGGCAAAATCAGCAGATTTCTGCCCCATCTGATTTTTTAATTCTTCAAATGATTGAGTAAAACTTTCTGACCAACCGTATTTGTCATTTGCTTGTAACCCAGGGTTGGAGTTAATGTTGGATCCATTATACCATTTTACGCCTGAGTTTAATGCGCCAACGGTTTTCCACTCTGTTTGTTCAGTTATTATTTCATCGGTGGTATATTGAAGAACGATTCCATCTCCATCATTTTTCAAATGGTAATCGGCGAGAAGTTTTACCATCGGACGATCAAAATGAGAAATTCTAAATGCAGGAGAAATCAAATAACTTTGCTTACCATCACCAAGATAATATCCTGGTAAATAATCGGAAACATCAGGGGTACTTTCATCGAGTATCTTTATTGCGCGAGTTGCCCATCCAGATTCTGATTCCAAATAGAATTTATCCATTCCGATATCATTGATATTTTCAACGGTATGTCCCCAACCGGTTGTTGAAATAAATTTCTGCCCCACAGCATTGTTTTTATTGAAATCAAAACTAAACCAATTTTGATTGTCAACGAATGTTGATTTTTGCGGTTTGGGATCATAATCAGGATTGCCAAATGAACTAAAATATGAGTCAGGCTCTGGCAAATCCTTGATAAATAACACATGAGTAATCAATTCATTAATACATTCATTGGAAGTTACGGCGTTAAGAGTAATTTCAAATAATCCAGCCTCCAATGTAGCTCGATCTAAATTGAATTTTGCCGTTTCTGTAGGTGTAGAACTAAATCCATTTTGAACAAAAACTCCAGATGAAGCATTGGTGTAACTATCATCAGTATTAGGATTCGATAATGATTTAAGGTTCAATAAGTACTCATCAATATCGATAAGAATAGTACCGTTTGAATAATCATTATTTTCAATATCAATTTCAAAAGTAGGATCTTCATTTAAAATGCTACGGGATAATGTATTAGTTAAGTCAGGGAAGTATTCGTATTTAATAGGAGTAACTTCACTTTTACATAAATCATCGTAAATTTGAATGGCATAAAACCTATTATTATTTCCTGGGTCAAGCTTGTTGTATTCCGGTTTGAATGAGATTTGATTAGCAGAAATCGGATCGCTACCATCATTTTGATCAGACCAATTAACCACGGTTTTCCCCACAGCTTCCCAGAATAGATTATTAACAGTTACTTCATTTATTTTATCATCGAACGCACAGGCGAAAGTGGTTTCATCCAAAAGGGGTTCATTAACAATATCTGAGTTTAATTTCTCAAATTCGATAGAAGGAGCAGCAGGTTCCGGAAAGACTGTAATTTGTTTTGTTTCATAACTTTTACAAGTAGAAGGACCATAAACAATACTTAATTCATGGGTGACATTAATGATTTCCCCAATCGTGTTGTTTGGATTCGGGACAAAATCAGAGGGGTCAAAAGTATTTCCAGTTAAATCGATAACAGATGCGTTGTAGGCCTGATCGTTAAATATAGCCGTGTATTTACTTTTGAATTTTGTATTAATTTCATTTCTAATCAAATTTATAGGAATACCATCATTGATAAAATTCCCAGAGGGAACGGTGGAACAAATTTCATAAATTCCATTATTTACACGATATGCTTCAGCTTCTAACTCGGGGACAGGAAATTCAAACCCTGGGATTTGAGGATTTTTATGAACTTGAATGGTAACATTACCATCTTTATCAGGTCCTCCATCCTCTTTATATAAGTAGTGCAGAGTGAGAATAATTGCATCATTATCAACTATTTTGTTTTTGGCAATTCCCGGGTTGAAACGAAAGATTGGATTAATAATCCCTCCTCCATATAAAAATCCATAATCGCTCATCGTTGACGTAATATCTAGGTCATTTTGACTTTTTCCAAGGTGAACGCTAATTGTTGCGTTGTCTACTGTTACGACAGGTCCATTGACAGGGTCAGAATCCCATTCAAATAGATCCGTAATGAGATCATCTTCACAAAAGTCGGATTTAAGCTGTGGGATTTGACTTGTTCCATCATAAATGGTAATTAATTCAGACCCATCGGTTTTACACTGAAATTTATCGGAATACGTATAAAATATTTCTTCCTGATCGTCAATATTGAACTGAGTGGCGTCAAAATAAAAGGTATTATCATTTCCAAAATAAACGCCTTTATTTGCAGTGAAATTAACCGGCTCGGTTGGAGAATTTATAACAATTGCCTCTCCGGGATTACCCAAATTTTTTATTAATATCAACTCAACGGAATCATTGGTATTTGCTTGATTTGGATTGATATCAAAATGTATATTTGGAGTTGGCTTGATACTAATTCCAAACATTACCGGCTCCGATTCACATTTCAAATCAGGGCCTCCATTCGCGTTTCGAATCCCAACCACTGACAAAAAGACAGAATCTGAAGGGCTTAGACTTAAAACTCTCATCAAAATCGCTTTGCCTGCGTCATCAATTTTTCCAGGACTTGTAGGACTCGGGATTCGACTATCAAAATAGGCCGCATCAAAACTCCAATTATAAGTCAATCCGTTAAAATCGGAGTCAATTTCATAAACGAGGTTTGTTTCTTCTGCACAAACGACTTTCTCATTTGAATTATTTGGAGGTAGTTTTATAAGTTCAATTCCAAGTGTTACATTATCAGTTGAAGTATCAGTTCCAGAAGGATTTGTACCAATACCTGTATTGTCCGAACTCATGTTGATTTTCACTTTTCCGGTAACAGAAGTAGCCGGAACGGTAACGGTAATTTCATTGTCATTGACAAAAACAATTTTTGAACCATTGTCCTGAATAACACAATTCAGTCCATTTATATCACAAAATTCTACGGAAGTTACACCGGTACCTGTGCCAGGATAACTAGCCAAATTGGTACCGGTAATGGTCATAACGTTTCCAACACAGGACTCTGCCGAAACAGAAGTAATGGTAGGCGGTGCATAAGTTTTAAATTCATAAAAGGTGGTAGAATTATCAATGCCCGCGAAGTCATTATCTTGTAGATCGCGTATGGCACCATCATCCATCGTGATATAATAAATCGTTCCTGATTCAAAATCATTTGTGGGGTTAATGGTTAAAAATTTATTGCTATTCCCTCCAATGGTTACTTTGGCAGAAGGTTTTACCTCAAAAGATTCAAAAACAGAGTTGTTTGATTTCCTTTTAATACTTATGAACGATCCGTTACTAGCATCTTTTTGTATGGTTTCAGTAAATTTCAATACAATATTGGCATTTAGTGGAACCGCCAAAGCATTATGTGAAGGCGTATACGTTTCTATATCAGGAGCAGATGTATCGGCAAACGTATAAGCTTCCGACTGGAATGAACTATTAATTGTCGCTGAGTTGCTTATTATGGTTAATCCGGGATTCCAGGTAAAAGTGATTGCAGGGGTTGCTCCACTAACGGAACTTTTAACTGTGGCCACCACAAAGTACCACTCGTCCGCATCGCTTATTGAATAATACTCAGGATGACTAGGGTAACTTAAATTGGTAAATTCAATACGATCGGTAAAACGAGCGGTATCAGCAACTATAAGTTTATCGCCAGCTGAAAAAGTGTTATCGGTAGAACGATATAACTTAAAACC
>JAHEMU010000191.1:0-1266 GCA_024643485.1 Cytophagales bacterium | reverse complement strand
AACCTGTAAACTTATCTAAAGAAGTGATGTCTGTGTTAATTGTTATTGATTGAATAGTACCGGAGCCGGGAGTAGATAGTTTTATTCTTGCTGAAATGAGGGCAACTTCTGTACCTCCAGATAAAGGAGAAACTGCTACAGTGGTATTATTTTGAGTAAATAATGCGTTTAATTTTATGGTAATTGAATTAGTGGCAGTAGAATTACCTCCTGTAATAGAACTTGTCGTCAGTTTCATGGTAGAAGTACCTGTGGCATTAAAATAAGCGTCGACATAGGTTATTTTACCTGCACTGAAGGCTGTGGGATCACCATTTCTATTAAAAGCAATATTATTGGGAGCTGTAGTTGCCACGGTAACCGTTTCGCTAAACCCAAGATCAAGATTACCATTTACATCCCTTGCCTCAAAAACAGGCATTTGGCTTAAGGAAACCCCAATTACACCATTCGAGCTGGGTTGAGTTGCTACATTTATTTTAGTTGCGACAACAGTCACCACGTTTTTATTATCATTAGTTATCGCGGTTTGTGCGGCTGTAAATTGTGAACCAGAAACAGTAATATCAGTATTCGCATCAATGCTGAATACGAAATCCTGCCCATCGATGGTATTATTATAATTTTGGGTACCACTTAAATTGGTTTTTAACCATATTCTTAACTCAAGTGTTTTTGAACCATCGGCAGCAATGGAACCGACGTTAGAAGCAGGTGCCCCTGTTGGTATTCCACTTATTTGAATGCTGTTATTCGTTATCACTAAGTTACCACCATTTGGGGTGTAGTTATTGGTTCCGTCACTTAGAATGACTCCGGCGATGACTTCATCCCAATTGGTGATATCGTTATTTGCACCAGCTTTAATAGTTAATGCAGAAATATCCATACCAACTGCATCATCACCAGTTTTATCGTCTATAAGAAAGTCAAATACTTTTACATTATTTCCAGCAGCAGTTTTTAAACTGCTCACCGTAGCGTTGTTGGTTGCTCCGACCACAAGTGTGGAGGTAGTTGCTGCTGGCGGTGCTCCGCTAGTAGTTGATACTGTGGTAGTTAAATAATTTTCAGCACCTGTTCCCACGGTTCCATTAAAAGTATACACAGCAAAGTGATAAGTAGTGCCTGTTGTAAGTCCAGTTATCGTTACCGAATTAGCGGTTTTTATGTCTGTATGAACCACAAAATTGCCAGAGGAACCTATTTCATCAGCAGAGGTAAATAGGTTGTTTTCTACATAGCTAGCACCGGAAACAGGTGGGG
>JAHEMU010000190.1 GCA_024643485.1 Cytophagales bacterium | reverse complement strand
TGAACTTTGGATTGACGCAGGAATAGGCTATAGCCCGTTTAAAAATGCAGATATTGATTTGGAAACTGGATATCGCCGTGACCAGGATTTTGGAAATAGCAAAGTCTTTTACCTTGAACCTCAATTCGAATATGAATTCATTAAGAATTTCAAAGCCGCAGTATCCTATCGGTATAGCAATCTTCCCGATCCGGTGAATGATACTGAAAATCGATTAGCATTTGGCCTTTCCTATAAAATTGATTTGGGAAAACTCGACATTAGCTACCGCTTTAAATATCAAGAAGACTTCCTTTCGGATGGTTCAAAAGAGCCTGCCATCAGAAATAAAATAAAATTCGACTACAACCTTTCTAAAAAAATCGATCCATTTATTGCTGCTGAAATTTATTACGATAACCGTACTGGGCAAAAAGAATTTGATCAATTCCGAACGCAAATTGGCTTTGAATTAGATTTACCAAAAGGAAAATCACTCGATGTATTTTATATGAATAGAAATAAATTCAACGTCGGAAATCCTGGAAATATCAATGTTTTTGGCTTAAGTTTCTCTTTTGGAAAAATTAAAAACCAGAAGAAAGACAAAGAAAAATAACGCTAATTAGTTAATAAATTATCAATCGCATTTTTACCTTTTTCCAAATGTAAATCAGCTACCCGTTTATTCCATTTAAGGGATATTTGATCATTGCATAAATTGCCGATACTCCCCTCGTGGGTGTGGTTAATTTCACGCTCGGGTTGATAAGTACCGTTTTCCACTTCCATCCCAATTTGTTTATAGGCATCCCTAAAAGGAACGCCGTTCTTAACCAATGTATTGACATTTTCAACAGTAAATAACAATTGGTACTTGGGGTCATCCAACAATCCTTTTTTCACTTTTATCCCATCCAAAGCCATTAACAACACTTCCAAACTTTCTCTAAATTCAGAAATTGCAGGAAATAATTCTTCTTTCACTACCTGCAAATCACGGTGGTATCCGGAAGGCAAATTATTCAACACCTGATTAATGGTATTGGGTAAGTTTTGTAACTTGTTAAACCTTCCCCTCAAAATTTCAAATACGTCAGGATTCTTTTTATGAGGCATGATACTCGACCCAGTAGTGAAGTCTTCAGGCAAATCTAAAAACTGAAAATTCTGACTATTGTACAAGCATACATCCATCATCATTCTCGAGCAGGTAGAAGCGACTCCCGCCAAAGCGACAGCAAAGGTTCGTTCTGTTTTCCCACGGCCCAATTGTGCATTCACTACATTGTACGAAAGAGTATTGAACCCCATCAATTCAGTGGTGAACGTTCTATCCAATGGAAAAGAGGAACCGTATCCAGCAGCTGAGCCTAATGGATTTTGGTCGGTCATATCATAGGCCGCCTTAAATAGCAAAAGATCATCACACAAACACTCCGCCCAAGCGCCAAACCATAATCCAAAACTTGAGGGCATAGCTACTTGAAGGTGGGTGTATCCCGGTAATAATACGTCCTTATTTTCGTTGCTCTTTTTAATTAGGAGAGAAAATACTTCACCCAAAATAATGGTAATTTCTCTTATTTCATCACGTAAATACAACCTAGTATCCAATAAAACCTGATCATTTCTACTTCTGCCACTGTGTATCTTTTTACCCACATCCCCTAATCGGTTAGTAAGTATCATTTCTACTTGGGAATGAACGTCCTCGACCCCACTTTCAATAACAAATGAGTCTGTAAGTACCTGTTCATTATAAATTTTAATCAATTCCTCTTTTAAAGCTTTCCAGTCTGAATTGGATAACAATCCAATTTTCTCCAACATGGTGATGTGTGCGATGGAGCCAGCGATATCCCATTTAACCAATTCCAAATCCAATGACCTGTCCATTTCTGTGGTAAATTTTTCAATCAATTGATTCAATGGTTTTCCTTTATCCCAAAGTTTTTTCATTTGCTTACTTTAAATACTTAATTGATCTAATAAGGAGAGATACATTTCAATTCCTTCTGTTATTTCTCTTTCGAATATAAACTCGTTGGCAGTATGAGACCTCCCCGAATAACCTGGACCTAATTTCACAGATGGAAAATTCATCAGAGATTGATCAGACAAAGTTGGGGAGCCGTAGGGCACTCTTCCCATTTCAATCAAACGTTTAACCACCGGATGTGACACATCAATCCCCGAAGGATTTAAGCGAGTCGATCTTGGCGTTAATTCTCCTTTTAACTTCGACCTTAAAATTTCCAATACTTCCTCATTTGTGTATTGATCCGTTGTTCGTACATCTAATACCAATTTACACAAATCTGGAATTACATTATGCTGTTTCCCTGCCTCAATAATGGTAGGGGTGACTTTAACTTTCCCCAACCATTCAGAAACCTTATCGAAGGATAAATCAGCTATTTTCTCCAGTTCTTTCATGGCCAAATAGATAGCATTTACTCCCTCTTCACGAGCCGCGTGCCCACTTTCTCCTTTTACTAGAAAATCCACCACCATCAGCCCTTTTTCAGCTACTGCGGGATGCATTTCTGTGGGCTCTCCAACTATCGCCAAATCAATTTTTGGCATAATGGGCAACACAGAAGCTACTCCATTTTTTCCGGAGTTTTCTTCCTCCGCACTCGCTAAAAAAATAAGATTATACGATTGTTCTTTCTCCCTTAAAGTCAAAAAAACATGGAGCAAACTTACAACGCTTGCCCCAGCATCATTTGCTCCCAATCCTATGATTTTTCCATTTTCAACCAAAGGGTCAAATGGATTTGTATTCCAGCCTATTCCAGGTTTTACTGTATCGTGATGTGAATTCAGCAATATGGTTGGACGGTTCGATTTGATCTCGGTTGATACCCAACAATTGTTCCCAAGTCGATTCACCTGCAGCCCCTTACTTTCTAAATATTCTTGAATAAGATCTGCCGTACCCTTCTCCTCTCCACTAAAGGAAGAAATTGAAATCAAAGACTTCAGTAATTCAGTTGCTGGATGTGAGGTTGAATTATTCATTTATTATTGTAGTTCCAGTGAAGTTCTTTGATCCATACGTCGAAAGCCCATTTTCATCGCACATTACAACCGCCTGCACTCCCTTTTCAATTGAATCAAAAGCATTGTCCAATTTTGGAAGAATCCCTCCACTGAGCTCACCATTTTTCTTAGCCAACTTAAATCCAGCCCTGGTAATGGTTTTTCGAACATGTTCAGGTTTCATTATATCATAGCAAATTCCTTTTTGATCAAACAGATAAACCAAATGAACTTCAAAGAATTGGCTCAAGCTTTCTGCCAGTTTTGCCGCTATGGTATCGGCATTGGTATTTAGCAAAATGCCTGATTGATCGACTGAAACCGCACAAAATACAGGAATTACCCCTAAATCAAGTAGTTTCTTGACGGTTTGCCCTTTCACTTGCACTATATCACCCACTAGGCCATAATCAATAGGAGTTGACTTTCTTTTTACGGCTTGAATAATTCCAAGATCAGCACCCGTCAATCCGACCGCTTCGGCCCCTTTCGCATGTAATTGCGCTACAATGGTTTTATTTATTAATCCTGCGTAGGTCATAACCGCCATCTCCATCGTAGCGGCATCAGTAATTCTCCTTCCATCCACTTTTACTGGCTCAATACCTACCCTACTTAAATAATTATCCAACTGATCCCCCCCTCCATGAACCAACAATACAGGAAGATTTGATTCCTTCAAAAAGGATAGTACAGCAGCTAATTTTTCAGAATCATTGACGACTCTTCCACCAATTTTAATAATAGTCAGACGTTTATTCATTCCATTTCACTCAACTTAAAAAGGGCCGCCTGCGCAGCGTATTGTCTGTTTTCAGCTTGTTTAAGAACAATTGATTTGGCACTATCAATTACCTCATCAGAAACTATGACATTTCTTCTCACCGGCAAACAATGCATAAAAAATGCATTTGCCGTTCGATCCATTTTTTCCCTATCAATCATCCATTTTGGATCGGAAGATAATATCTTACCGTAATCAGTATAAGATGACCAATTTTTAGCATATATAAAATCCGCCCCCTCAAAGGCTTCTTCCTGACTATAACTAATGGTCGCTCCTTTTGTAAACTCCTCAGACAATTCGTAACCCTTTGGCTGAACGATGGTCAAATCAAACTTACAAGCTAGCACCCACTCTGAAAATGAATTCGGGACTGCCTGCGGAAGGGTTCTTGGATGCGGGGCCCACGACAAAACTATTTTGGGTCGTGCCACTTTTTTATGTTCCAAAATAGTTACTACATCTGTTAGGGACTGCAGTGGATGTGTGGTCGCCGATTCCAAATTCAAGATGGGCTTACCACTATATTTCACAAAAGCATTTAACACTTGCTCCTGATAATCTGATATTTTATTTTCTAGAGAAGCAAAAGCCCGGATACCAATAATATCAAAGTAACTTCCAATCACCGGAGCGGCCTCTTTGATATGCTCTGCTTTATTACCATTCATCACCACGCCCTCATCAAACTCTAGCTGCCACCCATCTTCTCCCACATTGAATACTGCCACATCCATTCCGAGATTAAACGCTGCCTTTTGAGTGCTAAGCCTAGTTCTCAAGCTTGAATTAAAGAAAATCAAACAAAGTGACAACCCTTTTCGACTGTCTTTAAAATTCCCTGAATTATTTTTCATTGATAGGGCCAAATCAGCCAATTCCAATGGATTTTCAGTGGATTTTACTGATAAAAAGTGATTCAATTTACTCATCCAAACAAGATTTTAATGATTGTATAAAGTATTCACATTGCTCTTTTGAAATAGTTAGTGGTGGCAATAACCGGATAACATTTGGATCGGAAGCATTGCCCGTAAATATGTTAAATTGTTTTAATAGCTCATCACGGATTTCCTTAGCGGGAAAATCAAAAGCTACTCCTAACATCAGTCCTCTACCCCTTACTTCTTTTATTTTTTTGAGTTTTAATAGCTCTTCTTTTAAAAACTGTCCTAAACTCATCGCTTTTGAAACCAATTTTTCATTTTGAATGGTTTCAAGTACAGAAATTGCCGCCGCACATGCCAGATGGTTTCCGCCAAAAGTAGTACCAAGCATCCCATGCCACGCCTTTATATTAGCATGAATCAATACCCCCCCAATTGGAAACCCATTTCCCATTCCTTTCGCAATCGTAACCATATCAGGAACTATCCCACTATTCTGATGCGCGAAAAATGACCCAGTTCTTCCATAACCACTCTGAATTTCATCCAAAATTAGAAGAGTTCCCGTTTCGGTGGTCCATTTTCTTAATTTTACCAACAATTCATCTGGAACTTCATAAATACCAGCAATTCCTTGCAGTCCTTCCACCACAACCGCAGCATATTGCTCGCTTTTTAAGGCCTTTTCAATCTCATCAAATTGATCAAATTGAAAGAAATCAACATAATCAGTTTGGTTAATTGGGGCATGTATTTTCTTGTTATCAGTAGCAGAAACAGCCAGTGAAGTACGCCCGTGAAATGCTTTTCTAAACGAGAGTACTTTTTTTCTTTGATTAACAAAAGAGGCTACTTTCAACGCCGATTCAATCGCTTCAGCACCTGAATTCACTAGAAATAGCTGAAAATCAGCATACCCTGTAACTTCAGATAATGTATTAGCTAACTTCAATTGCAAACCATTAATCACGGCATTCGAATAAAATCCCAATTCTGCTACCTGTTCTTGAATGGCGCTTACGTAATTTGGATGACTATGCCCGATGGATATCACCGCATGACCACCGTAAAAATCTAGATATTCATTTCCATTTTGATCCCATACCTGGGAATTCTTTCCTCTTACAATTTCGATAGGAAATAGTGGATATACTTCAAATAATTTCAT
>JAHEMU010000189.1 GCA_024643485.1 Cytophagales bacterium | reverse complement strand
GTAATGGACAAAGGAACACCCCTCATTTCATCTATTCATAAATCATTAACAAAAGATGTATTGATTTATCGATTACAAATACGTTTAAATAATCCTTCGGGGACCTGGTTAAGTGGACAAAATTTCATTGTTCCGTATGAAATAAATGAATTGTTGAGTGACGGTTCAATAGGCATTGCTAATTATTTACCTTTCTATGTCAAAATTCCTTAAATACTGTATTTTCATATTTATTATGACGATGGGACTTCCGGGGATTTCTCAGGAAAACTCCTCTGTTGAATTAAGTATTCAACAAGGACACTCTACGTCAATAAAAATGATAACGGTATCCCCTCATCTGAATTATATAGCTTCCGTTGATGAAAATAACAAACTAATTATCTGGGATTACCGATCGGGTAGCCAAATGTATTTTAAATATCTTCCGGTTGCTATATCTGGGCTGGAGTTTACAGAGGAAGACTATTTGATAAACATTTCGGGCGGCGGTAGAAATTACCAATTAAATATTCAAGAGTCATTTTTGTCAAATGGTTCGCAATTAATTACCGATTTTCCGCTGGAAGCCATTTCTGAAAGCAAAATATATAAAATTAAAGGAGCTAAATTAACTGTTTACGACCGCCAAACACAGGCTAAAATTAAGAGTAAAACCGCTGATTACTTTGATCAACCGTTTCATTCAGTGGTCTATTCTTCGCGATATAAAAAAACCTACGCGGCATGTGAAGACGGGAAAATATATGTGTTTAATGAAAATCTTAAGCTGTTAAAGCAATTAAGTGGTCACTTATCAGGTGTAAATGACTTAGCGTTAACTAATGATCAGCAATATTTGTTTTCCGCCTCTTCAGATAGGTCCATTATTAAATGGGATTTGCCGACTGAAAAGCAAGTGGATCGAATGAGTGGTAAAAGTTTTCCCACTTTTGGTATTTCAATAAATAAAGAAGAAGATAAGCTTATTTTTGGTGACGAAATTGGAAATATTCGTGAGATTGATTTAGGTTCAACGCGTTTAGATTTGCGCGTAGAAAAACACTCCATTTACCCAGTTACCGCTACCATGCAACTTGATGATGGAACCACTGTTCTAGGCGGGAAATTCAATAATGTAATTTTGAAAAATGGAGAGGAAGAAAATATACTTCATATCCGAAAGAATTCAAGTCCGCTAATGATGAACCATTGGTTGTTTACACAAGCCTTGGATATTTATAAACCACCTTACGCGGGGTTAAATGCCGTTTTAGCAAGTCCTTCCCAAAATAGACTGCTTATTGCATCGGATATTAATGGCTGGGGTTTTGAGTATTTAAGAGTGTATGATAGAAAAACGGATTCGTATTCAAATAAGCTTTTTCACCTTAATACTAACGATATAATAAACGCCGTTTTCGCCGATGAGAATAGCATTGTGTCCTTAAAATCTGAAACACAATTAATTGTATGGAAGCTTTCTAATGACCTTCAAGATGTAGAACAGAAATTTATTCCATTAGAACAGAAATTTGTTTCTATGGCTAGATACAATGAACATAGTGTGGTGCTTCTTGATGAATATGGAAAACTCTATATATGCAATATCACCACAAATGCTATTGCATCATTAGGAGAGGGGTCTTATTCGAATGTATTTGAAATAGGAAACGGTAATATTGCCCTTATTGATAGATCATTTCAGATTAATGTAGCCTCGGTTGAAAATAATTCCCTGGAAATAAAAGCTGTATTAAATGGACATCAAGACGGGGTGACTTCAGTGGCTTATGGTCAAAAATCAAATCGGTTATTTTCTACTTCAAAAGATGCTACTGTTAAAATATGGGATATAGCACGTGCTGAATTACTGGTAACGATTGTTCCAATAGGCCAAAACAATGCTATTTATGTTACACCGGATAATTATTATATGATGACGGGAAAAGAATTATCTTCCTTTGGTTTTAAGGTTAAGGGAGATTTTGTTTTTCCAGAACAATTTGACCCAAAATATAATCGCCCGGATATAGTTCTAGATCGATTGGGTTATGCGGATGATAATTTAATAGAAGCTTACAGAAAGGCATATATTAAAAGGCTTAAGAAGTTGAACTTTAGCGAAGAGATGCTTCAGGCAGATTTTCATTTGCCTGAACTAGAGGTGGCTGTTTCAACGGTCACTAATTCTGTAGTTAATAGTGAAAGTCTTAATTTTCAAATTTCAGCAATTGATTCAAAATACCCTATCGATCGACTAAATGTTTGGATCAATGACGTGGCAATTTTTGGTGCTAATGGAATTAATTTGCGGGATTTGTCTATAAATGAATACAAGAATTCACTTGATATTCCCTTGGCAAAGGGCGAAAATAAAATAGACTTTACCATTATGAATCAGGCTGGTGCTGAAAGCTTTAAAGAAACATTTGTATATCAAAATTCTTTCGGACCGGAAAAAAGTGAGTTGTATTTGGTCACTATTGGAGAAAGTGAATTTCAAAACTCAAACTATAACTTAACCTATGCAGCTAAGGATGCTCAAGACTTAGTGAATTTATTTAAGCAGAGTAAACGATTTAAAGAAGTGCACACTAAAATGCTTCTCAATAATGAGGTGACGCGCAAGAATGTACTTTCCATTAAAGATTTTCTGAAGAACGCATCCATCAATGATGAGGTAATCATCTTCTTTGCAGGTCACGGTTTATTAGACGACCAACTTGATTATTATTTTGCTTCTTACGACATGAATTTTTCAAATCCTTCAGAAGGAGGAATAGCTTATGGGGATATTGAAGGCCTGCTCGATCAAATATTGCCTTTGAAAAAAATTCTACTAATTGATGCTTGTCATAGTGGAGAGATTGATAAGGAGGAGGTTGCGCTCGTTAGTTCAACCCAAGTAGAAGACGGGGAGATTCAATTCCGTGCGGTAGGGGATGATGTGATTCCAAAAATAGGGGTGGAAAATATTTCAGAACTTACTAAATCGCTTTTTACAGATCTTCGAAAAGGGACTGGTGCGACGGTTATTTCTTCCGCTGGTGGAATGGAATACGCAATTGAAAGTTCAAAATGGAAAAATGGCCTATTTACTTACAGCTTAATCAATGGGATAAAATCGAAAGACGCAGATCTTAACAAGGATAAAAATATTTCTTTAAAAGAACTTCAGCAATACGTTGGGGAACAGGTGAATAAGTTGAGTAAAGGCAAACAAAAACCAACCACTCGAATAGAAAATAGAGCGATTGATTATCGCATTTGGTAATTTATTATTGACTCAATGCCTGCTTAATTTTGTGCTTTAATTTCTTGAATTCCTTAGTGTTTTCTTCTCCATTAATGAATATTTCAATAATGAAAGGCCATTTAATACTATTAAATTCAACGTCCTTTAGTTGATTTAATTGCTGAATTGGAATATATGAAAGGTTAAACTCTGCAGCTATTCCTTTGGCATTTCGCCCTGTTCCGGCGACAAACATTCGATCTAATTCAGTAATTTCAGAGGGGCCGTCTATCATTCTAAATATACCCCCTCCATTATTATTAATGATGACAATTCCGAAATTTGAAGGGAGATGATTATGCCATAAGGCATTGATGTCGTAAAAAAAGGATTGGTCTCCTGTAAGTAAAACCTGTTTTTTTGAATTACCAATAGCATGGCCAATCATGGTACTGGTACAACCATCTATTCCACTGGTTCCTCGATTACAATACACGGCATCTGCCTTTTCAGCACCAATGAAGCAGGCATATCGGACGGGCATGCTGTTGGATACATGTAGATCCATGGAGGAGTCGAGCTGATTAAATATATAATGACTCGCACTAATTTCGTCCCATTGTTCTTCTTCAAAATGATGATAAAGTTCCTTTCGAGTCTTTTTATTGGCCTCTTTCCATATTTTTATGAAAGAAGAATCATTTTCGCTTTTACCCAATTGTTCTAGAAGATTTATACCGACTAGAGGAAATAAATGTGTTATTGATTGATAGGTATCTTCAATTTCCGCCGTATCGCTAAAATGCCAGTGAAAGGTAGGAGGGAATCTACGCAGCAGACGTTTTAGTCCTTTGCTAATCATTCCTCGTCCAACAGTTATTAGTAGATCTGGTGAATAAGAAGATAAGCCATCTTCAGAAAGTTGATTCAAAAATAAATCATGATGATTCATACTCCTTTCACAACCTAGATTGCTCATTGGTTCATCCAAAACGATTACTTCTTCAGGGAAATTTACTATCCATGAGTTGAGAGTAGAATAATGCCCAGCGTCTGCCTGCCCAGCTATTAATAGTTTATTTGTACAAGATTTCCACGCATCAATCAAATCGGGAGTCCACGTAAAGTTAGCTGTAGGCTTAACCTTTTTAATCACTTTAATTGGAGTAGAAGTCGAGTTATTAATGGAAGAATAAAACGGCTCACGAATTGGGATATTGATATGTACGGGTCCGAAAACGGAAGACGTGGCGTGGATTATCGCTTCATTTACCATTCGGTTGAAAAAATAAGCAGCATCCTGGTGTTCAGTGTTTACCGGTAAATGATACGATTTTTTAACATGATTTCGCAAAACATCTTTTTGATTAATCGTTTGCCCATCTCGTTGACCTACCCATTCGTCTGGACGATCAGCACTAATGACGATTAATGGAATATGACTAAAATATGCTTCGGCGATCGCTGGGTAATAATTTAATAATGCACTACCACTGGTACAAACGATGACTACCGGAGTTTTAGTAGATTGAGCCATACCTAATCCGATAAAAGCAGCCGATCGTTCATCGGGAATGACGAGGGTTTGAATGCTTTTTTCTCTACTAAATCCTATACTCAATAATGCATTTCTCGAACCCGGGGAAATGATGGCATGCTTTACTCCATGTGCTGCACAAATGGCCGGAATATTTGCAATTTGAGGATGGTTATTCATATTAAAGAATCGAACCCATGGTTTCGAATTTAATTTCTGTCTCTTTTAATTCCATTTCCGGAATACTATCTGCGGTAACGCCTGCTCCTGCGAATAATCGTACCTTGCCCTCTTGAATTTCCATACACCTAATGTTTACGAATAATTGAGTGGAATTTTCAGTGTTTACCGGCCCTAAATATCCACTAAAGAAAGAGCGATCAAATGGTTCGTTTTCTTTTAGAAAAGACCTTGCTGCTTCGAGGGGCATACCGCAAACTGCTGAAGTAGGGTGGAGTAGTTTTACCATGACCCCACCTAATTGTGGGAAATTTGTAGCGTTCATGTCTACCGTAAAAGTAGTTTTTAAGTGCAGTAAATTTCCGGCGATCACTGTTTTAGGACCATGTTCATCGAATTCTCGCAATCTAATTTTTTTGAAGCAATTAATAATATAACGAGATACCATTGCTTGTTCTTCAATTTCCTTTTGAGTCCAGGCGACTTGGCTCAATGCCTGGTTCATGTACGGTTGAGTACCAGCTACTGCCACAGTTTGAAAAGTGGCTGGGTCTTTTGTGCTCACGAGAATTTCAGGGGAAGCACCCATCCATGTTCCCGTTTGTGGGCTGCTTACCAAAGAAACAAAGGCATTGGGGTATTTTTTACAAAGTGTTAAAAACGCATTCGGCAAATCAAATTGTTGAGGAATTTCGCGCTCTGCTACTCGAGCTGGAACGATCTTTTGTATTTCTTCGGTTTGTATTTCACTAACGCATGTTCTTACAAAATTCACATAATCTTGCGGTGAAGATATAGATACTTGGTGATTAATTATGTGAAAATTAGAAAATAAATCAGAATTATTTGTGTTTTTATCATCATCAAAAGCGCTAGATGAAAGTTGTGATGAATTCCATATATATTCTGAGATTAAATGGAATCGATCTCCATCGAAATTTGAAATAACGA
>JAHEMU010000188.1 GCA_024643485.1 Cytophagales bacterium | reverse complement strand
CTAGTCAGGCAGCAACTGATTATGTAGCGAGCCCTCAAGGTCAAAACGACATCTACACCAATACTGACGCAACTGCCAATTCTTACGCTGCTCCTTATTCACAAAATGGTGCTTCTACCTACAATGTAGGGGTTACAAATGGTTCTAATACACAACCTACTTCATTCACAAATTACGAATTTGGTATTAGAACTTCATTTATTAAAAATGTTACTATTGAAGCCAATGCTTTTTACACTGAAGTACAAGATGGTATTGCTCCAACAGAAAACATTATTCTAACGGCTCAAAAAATGACCGCTATAGAAAATAGTTATGCTGATTACTATTTATATGGTAACTATACTTCTGCAATTTCAAAAGGATTTGAAGCAATCATTAAAGCAATCCCTACAAAAGGATTGTCAATCGAAACTTCTTATACTTATTTAGATACGCAAGCTGAATATCAAGAAAATCCAGATTTTGACATTGCGACTTTATCTCCAGATCAAATCAACCTAACAAGAGATACTCCTTTAATACCTTCAGGGATTTTCAGATGGAGAGCTTCTTATGATTTCGCTGGCGGATTTAATATTGCATTGAATGGATTACATTCTACCATTTATGATTCTCAAAGTAGATATGTATATGAAAAACAAGGTTATGAATCTATCATTGCTGGATTAGTTGGTTTACCAAGAGGTGAAGTAGTTGCTGCAAATGATACTAGAAACATTGTTAATTTCAAATTAAACAAATCACTTGCCGACGATAAGATGGATATTTATATCTATGGAAATGATATTCTAAATAAAGGTAGAATTGAAAATACCGATAATCTCGGAGTAATTACACTTAGCCAAACTAAAGCGATGTTTGGATTAGGTTTCCAGTTAAACTTTTAAGGTTTATTCAATACAATTTAAAAGCCGTTCTAATAAGAACGGCTTTTTTTTTGAAATATTTAAAAAAAAATTACACGAAACCTATTTCCACTAAAAAATAACAAATCCTTCCACTTCTTATTTTTAAATTTGAATATAAATCATTTAAAAACTCATATGATGAAAAAGTTACTTTTATTGCTTTTATTTTCTTCGGCCCTTTTCGCTTATGCACAAGAGGAAGACGTATTTGATGAAGATTTACTAGACCTATCGTTAGAAGAACTATTAAATGTTCAACTGGATGTATCTAAAACAAATTTAAGTCTGAGAGAAACTCCTGCAATTATTTCGGTAATTAATCGCCAAGAAATTGCAAATTCTGGAGCTCGAGATTTGATGGATGTACTGAATTTAGTTCCTGGTTTTAGTTTTGGAGTTGATGTTCAAAACACTATTGGATTAGGTCTTCGAGGTAACTGGGGACACGAAGGAAAAATCCTTTTATTAATTGATGGTATGGAAATGAACGAAACTTTATTCTCAACCACCCAATTTGGACAACATTACAATGTTAACAATATTGAGCGCATCGAAATTATTAGAGGCCCAGGGTCTTCAATTTATGGAGGATACGCTGAATTAGGTGTGATAAACATTATAACTAGAAAAGGTTCAGACATTGAAGGAGTTCGCGTTACAGGAATGTATGGTTTTGGAGAAGGCGGAACCTATCGACAAGTTGGAAGCTTTTCTTTAGGAAAATCATTTAGTTCTGGCTCTTTTAGCCTATATGGTGACTATGGTTCTGCTCAACGATCAATATCAGACTATACCGATGCAACAGGTGCTGTTACAAACTTAACTGATCAGGCTAGATTAAGACCAGCTAGTTTAGGTGGCTCATTAATTTTAGGAGACCTTTCTGCAAATTTCCTTTACGATAATTATGCGCTCGAAACAGTTGACCAGTTTGGTGATATTGAACCAATGGATGTCGTTTCATTCAGAACCTTTTATTCAAACATAAAATACAAAAAGGAAATCAATGAAAAGTTAACTGTTACCCCAGCAATAAACTTTAAATCTGGTATTCCTTGGGGAGTAGATATTGCAACTCCTTTTGGATGGAACTCTGATGATTACAATGTATATTATCACATACAAACAACTCGTTTAGCCCCTTCATTATTAGTGAATTATACTATCTCAGAAAATGCTGACCTTTTAATAGGTGCTGATTCCTATTTTGATAATGCAACAGCAACAACTGATGACGGATCTACTGATTATTTTGGAGATTCAAATTCAGTTAAATACTCTAATATTGGTGCATTCGCTCAATCTGTAATCAAAACTGATTTCGCCAATTTAACTTTAGGTGCACGAGTTGATAACCATTCCGCAGTAGGAAGTGCCTTTTCTCCTAGAATTGGCTTGACTAAGGAAATTGATAAATTTAATTTCAAACTCCTTTATAGCCGTGCATTCCGAGCACCAGCAATCGAAAATATTGGTTATAACCCAGATATTACACCTGAAAAAACAGGAGTAGCTGAACTTGAATTAGGATATCAACTAAATGAAAACTCTATTTTAAGTTTAAATGTTTTCAATATCAACATCAAAGACCCAATTGTATATTCAACCACTGGAAATGCAGGAACATACGATAATTTCACACAAGCGGGTACGAATGGTGCGGAAATAGAATATAAATACAATTCAGATGGTTTCAATTTAACCTTGAACTATGCAATGTATACCTCAAAAGGCATAAATGAAGTTGATTTATACACTATCCCTGGTGAAGATAAATCTGTTTTAGGATTACCTTCAAGTAGAATAAACGGTCTGGCTAATATTAAAATTAATGACCATTTTTCGATAAATCCTTCATTCAATTTTATTGGATCCACTTACGGAATAACGTCTATTGATGGAAACTTGAATTATGTTTTTGAACAAATTGACCCTAGATTTTACGCGAATATTTTCATTCGATATAATACAGGAAACCTTAATATTGGACTTGGATTAAACGATTTGTTGGATCAAAAAGCATTATTTATTCAACCTTATAGTTCTGGACATACTCCAATTAATGGACTTGGAAGAGAATTTACACTTAAATTATCTTACAAACTTGGGTTTTAATATTCTTTAATAAGAAACAAATCTATTTTCTTATTTGATACACATTAAAAGGGCACTTCTTTCATTGAAGTGCCCTTTTTTATGTAGAAGGTTAATCTTTCTTCCCATCCTTCACAACTAATTGAATGCTCATTTCAATTCATTCTCCAATTTTTGACAATAATGTAGGTTAATTGAAGTTTTGAGTTTGAAATACTTGTAGATTTATGCTATCATTGTTATAGTTCAATATATCGGTCGTGTTCGTATATTGAATCTTAAATAATAACCTAAAACAATTTAGTTGGTATGAAATCTATTTACAATTTAATCTTAATTGTTGGATGCTTATTTTCTTTAATAACACCATCATTCAGCCAGACTCAACCAGAACATCCTGCCAAAACTTTTGTTGGTGAGGACGGTAAAATTTATTGGAATAAAAGCCTGCCATTTTATATTTCACTTTCAACATCACCTGATGGAAAAGAGGGTCATGTCATGAAATTAGAAGGAAATGATACGGTATCACCTTATTATTTCGACACGGAAGGCACCAATTGGATTCGCACCCGATGGGCCGTTGATCCTGAAACTCATAAAATGATATACCCACAAACGGAGGTGCTTTGGCCTGTACAAGCAGATGGGGTAGCTCCAAAAACAGAAATCATTTTTGACAGTGAGGGCCGATTTGTTATTGATAGTGTGGCTTATTTTACCGTGGATCTTAAAATTTCATTTAGTGCAAAAGATGCTACATCCGGAGTAGATAAAATTTATTATTCTACTGGAGAAGGATTCAAAGAGTATACAGAGCCTGTTTTTTTCGATATGGAAAAAAACTGGGACCTTTCTTATTATGCTGTCGATAAGGTAGGGAACGTAGAAAAACTTCAAAAAGGAAGTGAAAACAAAATGAAAGTAACTACAGACGGAACTCCTCCCTCATCCTCCCATGGATTAATTGCACCTGTAGTAGACAATATTCTTTCTTCAAAAAGCCATATAGAGCTTAAAAGTTCCGATGATGGCGTAGGCTTAGATAAAATCTATTATACTATAGATGATAATGGACAGAAGGTATACGTCTCAAAAATTTCAATGAGCGGCGTTTCTGAAGGCGAACATACGGTAACATATTACGCAGTTGATAAATTAGGAAATAAAGAAGAGCCCAAAACAATTCAAGTATATGTCGATAGAACCGCTCCTGAAATTGAATTCGATATTAATGGAGACAACTACGTTTCTTCCGCAGGAAACCTATATGTATCTCCAAGATCTGCTTTAAATTTAGTGGGTACAGATAACAAAGCCGGTGTCGACAAAGTACTTTATAAAGTAGACAATGGTTCATATTCAGAATATTCTTCAGCAATTCCTGCTGACCAAGCTGCTGGACTACACAAATTATATTACTATGGTGTAGACAAGGTTGAGAATAAAGGAGTCGCTAAATCAAAAAGTTATATAATTGACGACAAAAAACCATCCATCAGTTACAGTATTTCCGGACCAAAATATACTAGAAACGATACGCTTTTTGTTAACAAAGAGTCTTACTTCATTGTTTCACCTAATGACGGAGGAAACTACCAGTCAGGAATTAAATCTACTTCATATACTGTTGGTTCTGATGGTTCCAAAACGTACGAGGGTAAGTTTAACTTAATGGGTGATGGATATAGAGGAATGAAATTATCTACTTCAGACCAAGTAGCAAATGAAGCTTCTAAGGATTTCCATGTTTTTATTGACAATGGAGCACCTGTTTTAGCCGCCAATTTCAGCGTGGATGAAATAGGTAGAAAAACTGTACGAGACAAACAATATTTAATTTACCCGGCAGAAGTGAAGTTATTTTTAGCTGGTACAGATAAACATGTTGGAACTGAAAAAATCATCTATCGAATCAACGGTGGTACGGCGATTTCTTATTCCACTCCTATTTCAGGATTTAAAAAAGGAAGTAATTACGTTATCACTGTAAAGCTAATTGACAAACTTGGCAATGAGGTTGAATCAGAAATTGAATTTTCTGTAGAATAAAAAAGGCGTTAACTTTGCCCTTTAATTATCGGGGCAGTATTTAATAAATATAAACAGACCCCGGTAATACGGGGTTTTGTTTTAATAAAATAAACTTAATAAAGAAATGAGTAAAAAGTATCATATATATGGAATGGGTAATGCGCTAGTAGACATGGAAGTGCTCGTTTCCGACGAATTTCTAAATAAACATCAAATTGAAAAGGGATTAATGACCTTAGTAGATGAAAGCAAACAGAATTCGTTGATGTCTGCAATCGAAGATATAGAAACGACCATGCAATGTGGTGGATCTGCCGCTAATACCATTATTGCAGCCAGTCAATTGGGAGCTAAATGTTTTTATTCCTGTAAAGTTTCCAACGATGAACTCGGACAATTTTACATATCAGATCTTCAAGGAAATACGGTAAGTTCAAACCTCACAACTACCAATCTGCAAGATGGTATAACTGGGAAATGCTTGGTAATGGTAACAAAAGACGCTGAACGAACCATGAATACGTTTTTGGGAATCTCGTCTAATTACTCATTAAATGATATCGATGAAACTGCCTTGAAAAATTCGGAGTATTTATATATCGAAGGATACTTGATTACCGGCGAAAACAGTAAAAAGGCAATGCTTCACGCCAAGGATATCGCCAAAAAAAATGGAGTGAAGGTAGCAATGACCTTTAGCGACCCTAGCATGGTGAAATATTTTGGAGAGGGGCTTAAGGAAGTAATTGGAGATGGAGTTGATTTACTTTTTTGTAATGAAGAAGAAGCCCTTACTTATACCAATTCTAAAAACTTAAATGAAGCAATTGATTCTTTAAAATCAATCGCAAAACAGTTTGTAATTACCCGTGGTA
>JAHEMU010000187.1 GCA_024643485.1 Cytophagales bacterium | reverse complement strand
GCGATGAAGTTTTTAGGAATTTATTTAAAGAAACTACCCAGCATTTAAAAGAAGTTTTTCAGCTCCCTGAAGGATACCATATTGCATTTACTGCATCAGCTACTGAAATTTGGGAAAGAACACTTCAAAATCTAGTACTTGATAAATCTTTTCATCTAGTAAATGGAGCATTTTCAAAAAAATTCTTTGAATTCAGTAAAGACCTGAAATTGAATTCGGAAGCAGTGATAAAAGAATTTGGTCAGCCTATTCAGCAAAGCGATTTAAACTCAATCCCTCGAGAAACTGAATTAATAGCTCTTACACATAACGAAACTAGCACCGGGGCCATGTTACTTGCTGAGGATCTTGAATTTGTAAGAAGGCAATATCCAAATCAATTAATTTCACTCGACATAGTATCTTCTGCTCCTTCAGTAAAAATTGACTTGAATCAGGTAGATTCTGCCTACTTTTCTGTACAAAAATGCTTTGGTTTACCCGCAGGTTTAGGAGTTTGGATATACAATGATCGATGCATTGAAAAATTCAAAGAAGTGCATTCAAAAAAAACGACTGGCACTTACCATTCATTGGGAACACTTCACGAATTTGCGCTTAAAAATCAAACACCAGAAACACCAAATGTACTGGGGATTTATCTTTTAAATGAAGTGTTGAAGGACCTGATTAGAAAAGGCTTAGAAACGGTTAGAAGAGAGTCAATATATAAATCAACTTTACTTTATACTACCATCGAGCGACATGCTGAATTATCACCATTTATCACCTCCAAAATTCACCGTTCTGTAACTACAATTGTTGCGAATATCCCTAATTCCAAACAATTAATAGATAAATTTGAGAAAAAGAACATGATAATTGGTGCGGGATATGGATCGTATTCTGATAAACAAATCCGAATTGCAAACTTCCCAACACACAGCAAAGAACAGATAGAATTTTTGGTAGACGAACTTGAAAATATATAGCTTTTTACTTAGCTATACTTGAACGTTTTTATAATTTAGTAGCTATCTTAGCAGTACCCGAAATGGGTGATTAATTCTTTTGTAAAATGGATAAAATTAAAAAAATATTAGTGGCTTTGGATGCTTCGGATATGGACCGAACTTTAATTCCTTACGCCAAATTTCTAGTAGAAAAAATCGCTCCTGAAAAAGTCTTTTTTGTACACATCATTAAAAATTTTAATGTACCTGACGAAATTATCAAAGACTTCCCTGATTTCGTTGAGAAAACTTTAGCTGAAAGGGAGAAAATAATCAAAGATAAGGTAGAAAAACAATTCGTTGACGTAGCTGTCGAAAGAGAATACATTATTCGCACCGATCAAACGACAAAATTCATCATGGGCTTTTCCGATAATGAAGATATTGATTTGATTTTAATGGGGAGAAAAATCTCATTACCAACTTCTGAAGTAACCGTTCCTCGATTAGCAAGACGTGCCAATACAAACCTTTTAATTATCCCGGAAGGAGCAAAACCAGTAGCAAATAAGTTTTTAGTTCCTATTGATTTTTCCGATCACAGCAAATTAGCCCTTCAATTAGCTTATGATTTCGCAGCAGCCTCACCTGCTGGGGAAGTCATTTGTCAAAATGTATTTAACGTTCCCGTTGGTTATCATTACACTGGAAAATCCAAAAAGGAATTTGAAGTAATAATGAAAAATAATGCCAAAAAGAGCTTCGAAGTTTTTATTCATGGCATCGATGTAAAAAGTAAAAAAACCAAAACAAAAGTTGTTTATCGTTGTGATAACGATGACGAACCTGTATTGGATATTACGCAAGAAGCCAAAAAAAGTGAGGTAGACTGGGTGGTAATCGGCGCAAAGGGTCGAACTGCTGCTGCTGCCCTATTCATTGGTAGTTTCGCTGAAAAATTGATTAATGTTCTAATTGATGTTCCAATTTTTATCGCTAGACCTAAAGGATCAAACGAAGGACTTATCGATTTTCTTAAAGGGCTATAAGAACAACTTATGGATGATCGGGAGTTAATACGAAAATTAAAAGACCCGGAAACACGATCCAATGCATTTCTGCAACTGATTGAAAAATATCAGGAACGAATTTATGTGCATATAAGAAGAATGGTTATTGACCACGAGGACGCAAATGACCTAGTCCAAGAGGTTTTTATAAAAGTCTATCAAAAAATCGAATCTTTTCGTGAAGATTCAAAAATTTACACCTGGATTTATCGAATTGCTACCAATGCTTGTCTCAATTTTTTGGCGGCGAAAAAACGGCGAATGTTTTTTTCACTCGAAAGCACGACCGATCAGTTAATCTCGAAATTAGATGAATCAATTCTAATAGATGGAGATGAAATTCAAAGGAAACTGCATGCAGCCATTCTCAAATTACCTAAAAAACAACAATTGGTGTTTAATTTGAAGTATTTTGATGAAATGAAATACGAGGAAATTCATGAAATCACAGGAACATCTGTTGGCGCTTTAAAAGCATCCTACCATCATGCAGTAAATAAAATTGAAGAATATTTAAAAGAAAATTAAACCTTATAAAATTAACATTGTCTAATGTGAAAATGACTAGAAAACTTGACGATATCGAGAAAAAGCAAATTTTTAATGTCCCAGACGGATATTTTAAATCATTGCCTGATCAAATCTTAAGTAAGGTTGACCAAAAAGAAGCTAAAACAATTTATTTTTCACCCATTCTAAAATGGAGTGCGTCAATTGCGGCCACAATTGCTTTAATAATTGCTGTTAGCATCTTCACAAATCAACCCTCCACGGTTCCTGAAATAGCATTTGATGAATTTACCGACGAGCAATTGGTGGATTATCTCATTGAATCTCAAGGGACTGTTGACTTACTGGCAGAAGCAGTACTCACAACTGATGATTGGGAAGAAATGGTTTCCGAGGCAGATGATATCTCTGCTTATTTGATGGAAGAAGATTTGTTAAACGATATCTTAATAGTAGATAGTGATTCATTAACAATTGATGTATTTAATTAAAAAGAAAATGAAACAATTATTAATTATCGCCTTTATGGTGAATTCGGTGACTCTTTTAATTGCTCAACCAGGTGATTATAACGAGCAAATTAATTCCAGAAAAAAAGAGTATATCACGCAACGCCTTCAGCTAGATGAAAAAACCAGTAATGAGTTTTTCGCTATTTATGATGAATACCAAGCCAAACGTAAAAATTTGAGAATTGATATTTCGCAAAATCAATTGACTTTCCGGAAATCTGACTTGTCTGATGCTGAGGCAAAAAAAGCTTTGGATTCAGAGTTCGATCTAAAAATGAAACTAATCTCTCTTGAAAAGGACTACACTTCAAAGTATCTCAAGGTGTTAACTCCTCAACAAGTTATAGAAGTGTACAAATCGGAAGATGATTTTAACAGGAGAATGATGGATCGAGTTAGAGAAAACGCTAGAAAAGGAGGCCATGGCCCCAATCAGGAAATGCCTGAGAGACCTGAAAGACCTGAAAGGCCAAACCGACCTAACCAACCAAATCACCCAAATAGGTAAAACTTATGTAACTTCACTCACCGAGGTGTATTCTTTAAACTCCTAATTTTGAATAAAAACGAGAATGAGCAATTATTTTGAAATTTTCATTAATGGATATAAAGGATACGCCTCGTATCTGTGGAATGAAATTTCCAATCCACATTGGCATAATTATTTTTACTGGCTCATCGGTGTTTCTCTTTTTTTCTTTGCTTTGGAGCTAATATTTCCATGGAGAGAAAAACAATCACGAATTCGACGTGATTTTTGGATGGATGGGTTTTATATGTTCTTTAATTTCTTTTTATTTTCATTAATTATCTACAATGCCGCATCGGAGGTGGTTGTTTATTTCTTTAATGACCTATTAGCACAGGTTGGAATTACAAATTTAGTTGCTTTAAATGTAAAAGAATGGCCTATTTGGGCTCATTTAGCATTGGGTTTTGTAGTAAGAGATTTTGTACAATGGTGGATACATCGACTTTTGCATCGAGTACCTGCCCTTTGGGAATTTCACAAAGTACATCATTCTGTAAAAGAAATGGGTTTCGCAGCCCATTTGCGTTATCATTGGATGGAAAATGTGGTTTATCGCACCATTGAATATATCCCCTTGGCGCTTATTGGAATCGGCCTAAACGATTTTTTTATTATTCATATTTTCACCCTATCGATAGGCCATTTTAATCATTCTAATTTTAATATTCCTTTAGGACCTTTAAAGTATTTGTTGAATAATCCCGCCATGCACATCTGGCATCATGCTAAAAAAATACCCCATACGTATAAATATGGGATTAATTTTGGAATAAGTTTGAGTGTATGGGATTACCTATTTAAAACTAGCTACATTCCGTCTAGTGGAAAGGAAATAGAATTAGGATTCCCTGAGGACGAAAAATTCCCTACTCATTTTATTGAACAAAATTTATATGGCCTTGCAAAAAAGAAAGAATCGGTTTAATAAAAAGATTCCGGATTTACATAATTTGGATAAATTTTATAATATTCCTTTTCCACCATTTTAAATAACATTTCCTTCAATTCAGGTATATTATAACCTGAAATAGCAGAAACGGCTATTCCTTCAGGTAATGCCAGTCCTTCTTTTACCTCATCAGACAGTTGATCATATTTATTAAAAACATACAACACCGGTTTATCTTTGATACCCAATTCAGCTAATGTTTTATCCACCACTTCCATGTGGTTTTGATAAAAGGGGTACGATAAATCTACAACATGTATTAAAATATCAGCCTCTGCAATTTCATCCAAAGTAGACTTAAAACTTTCAATTAAATGGTGAGGCAGTTTCCGAATAAAGCCTACGGTGTCAGAAAGCAAATAGGGTATATTTCGGAATACTACTTTTCTTACGGTAGAGTCTACAGTAGCAAACAACTTATTTTCTGCAAGTATGGTGGATTTAGACAACACATTCATGATTGTTGACTTGCCAACATTTGTATAGCCCACTAAAGAAACTCGAACTACTCCTACCCTACTCTTTCGTTGTACCTTCATTTGACGATCAATTTTCTCCAGTTTACCTTTCAAAACCTTGATCATATTCCGAATATTTCTTCGGTCTGTTTCAATTTCTTTTTCACCTGCTCCACCTCGAGTCCCCGTCCCTCCTCGTTGTCTTTCAAGGTGAGTCCACATTCTGGTAAGCCTAGGTAATAAATAATTATACCTCGCCAATTCCACCTGCGTTTTAGCTTGTGCAGTTTGCGCTCTAGAAAGAAATATATCTAATATCAAAAGTGATCTATCATATATTTTAACTCCGATAAACTTTTCAATGTTCCGCAATTGAGAAGGAGATAAATCATCATCAAAAATAATGCAATCTGCTTCCACAACTTCTACTAGTGTTTTAATATCCTCCAATTTCCCACTACCCACATAATACCTCGAATCTGGTGAAGCCAATCGTTGAAACACCTTTTCGCCGGTTTCTATGTGTGCGGTTGTCGCCAAAAACTCCAGCTCATCTAAATACTCTTCTGCGAGTTCCATCGAAGTATTGCCGGTAATTAATCCGACTAGAACGGCCTTATTTCCATTTATTCCAGATTTTTCTTCGAGCACCTTACTGTTAATTTATTAGTGAATTAGTACGAAAATTGTTAAATTTACGTCCCACAAATATCACTACTTAAAAGTTAATTTACTAACTGAAGGGAAAAGAGGGAGGAATATTATTTATGAAAGTCGCTATAGTACTCAATACATCCTGGAATATTGTCAATTTCAGAATGGGGTTAATTCGGGCTTTACAACAAAAAGGGCATTCCGTAGTGTGTATTGCTCCAAAGGATGAGTATTCAGAACAACTCATTGAAGCGGGATGTGAATATTATCCACTTCTCATGGATAACCGAGGAGTCAATCCTTTTAAAGACGTTTC
>JAHEMU010000186.1 GCA_024643485.1 Cytophagales bacterium | reverse complement strand
GGTTTTTTGAGAAATGAAAATATGTTTACATTTGCACTCCGAAATGGACCTGTAGCTTAACTGGATAGAGCACTTGACTACGGATCAGGAGGTTAGGGGTTCGACTCCCTTCAGGTTCACTAAAAAAGGCGATTGAAACAATCGCCTTTTTTTTTTAGAAAATATTGAAAG
This sequence comes from Cytophagales bacterium, assembly GCA_024643485.1. Lineage (GTDB taxonomy): Bacteria > Bacteroidota > Bacteroidia > Cytophagales > Cyclobacteriaceae > JAHEMU01. The sequence continues at coordinate 5,795 of JAHEMU010000186.1, read as the reverse complement.
GGTATCTCCTACTTACTTCCCATCGACTTCCGCTCCGCCAAGTTCTCCTTTGCTAATTTGAAGGTTTCTATAGGCCCTTGAGTTGCAAACATATTGGCAATCCACGCTGGAATTTCTCCACCTGGGTTTACTTCTAACGCCCAGTTGGCGTCTAATGTGCCCTTTGAATTCTCTGTTAGCGTTAAGGTAGTAATGGATTTTTTTATCCTCACAAAACCTTTTTGCTCGGGATAAATACCGTTTTCTGAGATCAGAGTAATATGGGTTTGATGATTAGCGGGATCTTTTTTGACTTTTAACCGTATGACTAAATCCCGATCGGTTACCGGCCACGGACTATCAACCGTCATATAAAAAAGTTGTTCAGAATCGCTGATTCTATTAATTAACCTAGCGCTACTGGTTTTGTATTTCCAATTGACATAATTGTCAACGTCAAAAATAAAGGTAACGTATTCATCTGCGGTGGCGTTGACTTCGAAGGTTGCTTTTACACTATTAAATGGCTGCCCTTCCACTTTGCAACTATATACCTTTACTCCATCACTGTCTTCTTTAAGCTGACAATTATTCTGAGCAATTGCTAGTATGGAGACAATTGTAAATAGAAAAGTACTCGTCAATTTTAACGTATAAGCAATTGATTGTCGGGCTAGCATTTTCATTTTTTGCTGGTTTTTAATTGATTAACGACTGAAATTTAGGTTAACTAGATATGGAAAAATAATCGATTTTTAATACCTACTGTAACTTTAATGGTATAATGTAACAAGAATAAAATAGAGAGAGGGCTTTATTATTAGATTATGCAAAAATAGGGCTAATTGCTTACGAAAATGTGATAATAAGATTTAACACAATCGATTGATGAAGTTTAATGCCTTCGATAATTTTTTCTCAACCAATGAAATCCTTATTCATTCGGCTCAGTTCTTAATTTTTTCACTAATAACCGCTCATAGAAGGTCTCCATGGGCTTTAATAAAAGTGCAATTCCTCCCTTTACCGCCAAACTTAAATATTGATTATTGGCCATCGATTCAATCACCGGATCGAAGAGGATTTCGGTGAGCAACACAAGAAATAAGGCAGTGATAACACTAAAAATGATCGATTTTCGACTTCTTTTTAGTCTTGCAACTTCATTTAGCGTTTCTCTTAATAAAGTATTGTTTTTTTCTAATTCTTGTCTCTGTTGTTCAATTTGGGTGTTTTTTAATTTAAAAATTCGTTTTTCTTGTTCGTTTTTAGTGTTTTGATACAATTTTTCATATTTCTTATAAAATTCTATCGCTTTTTGAACCTCTTTTTTTGCCTCGAACCCCTGAGCCAACCCTTTATAAATTTGTATTTGCTTGCCACTCGATTGATATTTCTCAACAATTTCATTCGCTTTCGAAAATGCAGAAATAGATTCATCAATATGACCCAATAATAACTCACATTCTCCCAATAGAATTAAACTAGTTGAGGAAGCATCTTCTAATTGTGCATTTTCTCTGACCTCCAAACTTCTTAATATTACCTTTTTGGCGGTATCAATTTCTTGAGTAGCGATATAATATCTTCCAAGGTCACACAAGCCTCTTCCTTGTTCGGCGTATGATAAATTTTTCAACTTTAAACTTTGGTCAAAATAATGAAAGGCTTGTTTAAATTCTTCCAAATGTAACAAGCAGTTACCTAACCCATTTTGGATTCTAAATAGCGCCGTGGTATTGTCTGAATTTTTAAGAATTTTCAACCCTTTTTCGTAATAAGTTCGAGCTGTTTCAAATTCATCAATATATAAATGTAGCTCTCCAAGCTGGTACAGCGCAAACCCATAAGTGGTGCTAAAAGGGCCTTCAGGTGCAATTTGGGATACCGCTTTTATTTGATGTTCAAATGCTTGGTCTACCCAGCCTAAACTTCGAGCACTTATTCCGAGTGCCCAATTAATGATGCCTTTTAAATCGGAAGGCGTATTTTCAGTAACGTCTTTTTCCGCCTTCTTCAAAACTTCAACCGCCTGGTGGAAGGAGGTGCTATAGAACAAAGTAACGCCTTCAAAAACAGAGATAAGCAATGGTTTAATCTCCGGTTTGCCTTGCCAATCTTGAAGAAATTTGCTTACTTTTTTGTGATTAAATTCCCGAGCCAGTTGGTCACTTGAGGCACAAGAGTCGAAATAATTGGACAGCACCCGAAAGGTATAATCAATAGATGATTCCGGTTGCTGTAGGAGTTCATTTAAATTCATATATCGATGGGCCGAGGTGTAGACTGGTAACAGTATTTAAGACATTGAAGCTACAATTAAGATGTTATAGGTCAAAATTTCTTAAGGGAGTTTATTTCAAAAGATCAAGTAGCGTTTTTTGGTGGGCAAGCCCCCAGCCCCCTAATGCAATTTATCGAAATTTGAGATAAAAGAAGGTATATAAAACACCTATAAATGCTTAGTTTAATTTAAGCATTTATTATACGCCTAAGGGTGGAATTTTAACCAAAAAACACGTTAATTGAACTGTGGGCAGGGGAATTGGGCTTTCCTTAAAACATATTTATTATACAATTTCCAAGAAGAAAGTCATTTATTTTGACCGGATGCTTGTGAAACTACCTATGAATAGTCTAATCTGCTATTTCTCATCGTGAATCTCTCTAATTAAATCTCACGGATTTACGGATGAAACCTCCTTAACTACTCCATTGTTGTCCACTTTATACACTCCATCTGAGGCTAAAAAGGGCTCAATAACACCTATTTACAATTGAATCGTAGTATTTAATAAAACGTGTTTTACGATTGATATCGATTAATTGTGATATATTAGGAATGCTTTAGTCATCGATGTTAATTAATCTTTATTCAATGTATTCAGTACGAAAAACAACTAAATGGCATGGAAATGCTAATCTTCATATTCTGTTTGTCAATTTGATAATTACCTCCTTGTTAATCTGGAAATATGATAGCAATTACCTTATCATTTTTATTTCAAGTAGTACGTTACATTTAATTATTGAAACCGGGTTAACACTTACGGGTATAAGGAAGGGTGACGTATATTTATATGGTAAGAAATTGCCTAAGGTAGCTGAGATTATTCTACGATCTACCGTTGAAGGGCCAGGATTTTGCGTTCCAGCATTTTTTATAGCCGATCAATTTATCGCAGGAAATCTAAAATTGGGATTGCTTCTTGCAGTGGTAATTGTTGGCGCAGCTTCCTTTTATTTGGGGTGGCGCGACCGCCGAGATCTAAAATCATTGGGCGAAAATGAACCGCCTATTATCAGTCGTCGAGCAATGACAAAACCTCGTGCGGTAATGCTGCTGGCCTTGATAAATACTGTTTGTATTTCTATGGTGTTTTTAATTCCTAAACCGTATCAAACTCATGCTTTTGCTTATATACTGGGATATGCACTTTTGGTAATGATGTTTTATTTTATCAATTATAATCTTGGTGTGAGATATATTGAGTTGTACGATGAAAAAAAAGAAATTTTCACAAAGCCAGGCCCTATGATGCAAGCAGCTGGATTAACCTATGATAGCGCGTATGAAATGGCACTACTAGTTTCTCCGGCCTACTGGATTACCTTTTATCTGGGGTTTTTTCATTTTACCTTTTAATTAGGTAACGGGAAAGTAATGGCAAAGGCCGTGATATAATATTTTGTATGAAATTTGAAAATAAAATGGGCTTATGAATAATTCAAGAACATCGGAACGAGTTATTCTAATTCATGGTCTAGTCTCTCACTTTTCTCCAATTTCTTTAATTGAATTCCTTTCGGAAGAAGAGGTGTTGAAAGCAAATCGATTCCTTATTGAGAAGGATCGAAATGCTTTTATTGTATGTAGGGCGCTTTTAAGAACATATTTATCTGTTTTTCTAAAGATAAAACCACCTTTAATTGAATTTAAATATTCCATCAATGGAAAGCCTTTTTTGCGGTCTTCAATAAATACACATTTTAATGTATCTCATTCAGAAGGTGTTTTTGTTATTGGGATTTCCTTGGATGGTCCGATAGGCGTGGATGTTGAATCTACCTTCAGAAAAATGAATGTAGATATACTGAAAAATGTTCTACTAAACGCGCGCGAACTTCAGTACTTACAGCAGGTAAACCAGAAGAGCTTAAATGAGGTTTTTATCCATTTCTGGACAGCAAAAGAGGCGGTTTTAAAGGCACTAGGCTGTGGGTTGTCTATACCTCCCAATCAAATTGATGTGCCTTTTCCAGTCTCTGAGGAGGGAAATGACAGTGAAAGTTCAAATATTCAATATAAGGAATTAAACAAAAATTGGAAGATACGTCATTTTAATCTTGAAGGCGGATTTAAGATTGCGGTAGCGATTGAAGGCCAAAATGGTCCCATGGATATAATTAGTCATAATGAATTTGTAAATCGTTACTTGATCAATACCTCAAGAATTAACGCTTCTTTAGTTTGTAATTAAAAAAATAAGATTCTAGTTATATGCAATCAATCCTCAGTGAGTTTGAAAAAAGAGTAGGGGAATATTCCAATAAATTACTTTATGTTTTTTTGGATATTAAGGGGAATATAAAAACGTCGTATACCTATAGGGAATTCGACCTTCGAACCAATAGTATTGCATCCTATATTGCAAATAACTATCATTTGAAACCAGGAGATCGGGTTTTGTTGGCGTATCCTGCAGGGTTAGAAATGATATGCGCTTTTTTTGCTTGCGTGAAATTAGGATTAATCCCTGTGCCTGTTTATCCACCTTCTGCCCAAGGGTTTGAGTCTTCCATTAAGAAAATGAATTTCATAGCGCAAGATTGTGAAGCAAAGGCGATTCTAACTGAACGTTCATATTATTGGTCGATAAAGGTAAATCTCGAAAGAAATAATTCGAATGAATCCTTCGCAAGTATGAATTGGATCGTTAGCGATGATTCTATGCCGAGCGGCATGGTGTCGTTTGAACCTGCGCATTCAGACATTCTATTTTTACAATATACTTCAGGCTCAACGAATGATCCAAAGGGCGTTATTGTTACTCATGATAATTTACTTAACAATTGCGATAATGTAGTAGATCACCTCCCTATCGGAGTTTCATGGCTCCCCCAATACCACGATATGGGTTTGATTGGATATTATATATTTTTTGCGTTAAAAGGGGGTACTACCTATGGATTTTCACCCTCCGATTTTATCCTAAAACCATCCTTGTGGCTTGAAACAATCACAAAATATGCCGCTACGGCTTCATCAGCCCCTAATTTTGCTTATGAGTATTGCTTAGCCCCTGGTAAAATTTCGGAAGAGATACTCCAAACCATCAACCTGAGCTCTTTGCGATTTTTGATGATTGCTGCAGAGCCTATAAATATAGAGGTATATCAAAATTTTCTTTCAAAATTCCAGCCCTTGGGACTCAAAGCGAAGAGCTTTTTTGCAGCGTATGGACTTGCAGAATTTACCTTGGCAGTCTCCAATTATGGTCGGAATTTTCATTCTTTTGATACTAATTTATTAAAAAAGAATGAGGCCAAAGTAATTGAAAAGGGTGCGCCTGATTTGAACTCTACCGGATTAATGAGCTGTGGAAAACCATTGGGGAATACTCAGGTAAAGATAGTAGATCCTAATTCCAAATTGCCTACGTCATTAAAACAGGGTCAAATTGGGGAAATTTGGATAGGAGGTAAAAGTAAATGTGCGGGGTACTGGAACCGACCTGAGTTATCTGAAAAATACTTCGAAGCAGTATTAGATGAGGAACATGATCAAAAATGGTTAAGATCAGGTGATTTAGGGT
>JAHEMU010000185.1 GCA_024643485.1 Cytophagales bacterium | reverse complement strand
TTAAATCAGAAACTAATTTATTGAAAATAAAAAAAGCTAGTTTATATGGTTTTCCAACCTATGGAGGGAGTGGAAGAGTTCCTAGTTTACCAGGCACTAAAGTAGAAATCACTGGTATTAATAATTTATTAAAAGTAAAAAAATACAATACAGCTGTTTTTTTAAGCGAACAAGCAACAGAAAAACAAATCAAAGAAGCACGACCTGAAGGAATATTACATATCGCTACCCATGGTTATTTTTCACCAGAGACTAAGCAAACGAATGATGTATTCGGGATTCAAGCCATGACGGCAACAGAAAACCCAATGCTAAGAAGTGGTTTAATGTTTTCAGGAGCAGGTATCGCCATTGATGGGAGTAGATCTCAAGATTATTCAGGAAATAACGAAGGACTTCTAACGGCATTTGAAGCTACAAATTTGGTTTTAGATAATACCGAACTAGTCGTACTGTCTGCTTGTGAAACAGCAGTAGGGGAAGTTCAATCTGGGGAAGGAGTATATGGTTTACAACGGTCCTTTCTCTCTGCTGGAGCAAAATCGTTGATTATGAGTTTATGGAAAGTGGATGATAATGCTACTCAACAACTCATGACTGCCTTTTATCAACAACTATTGGCAGGAAAGACGATAGATCTTGCGTTTCGTGAAGCACAATTACAACTGCGGAAAAAATATTCCGAGCCGTATTTTTGGGGCGCTTTTGTTATTATTCGAAAATAAGCAACGATAAACATGATGTTTAACCATCTATTATTTTGTTTAATCTTTTAGTCCATTCTACTAACATTATGTTCTTTTTGTGCAACTAATGCACATCCAATCGTCCATTTCCTTAAACACCAAAACCGTTTTTTACCCTACAAAACTTTTTTTGTTTAATATTTTTTCATTTTTATTAGACAGTTAAAATTATTTTGTTTATGTTTGTATTGTAATAATTAAACAAAATAAATTATGACTGCTATCGAATTTCAACATCACCTGGCACAGCAAACAAAAACGCTTGAATTATTCACAAGAAAATTCACGTCTAGCTATGAAGAATCTCAAGATTTAGTTCAGGAAACGTTATTAAAGGCGTTAACGTATCGTGAAAAATTCAAACCAGACACCAATTTAAAAGGATGGCTTTACACCATCATGAAGAACACTTTTATTAATAATTACAGAAAAGTACAACGTTCAAAAACGACTTTTGACAACACTGACACTTCCTACTTTTTACATGTGGAAGATAAGTACACCTATAATAACCCTGAGAGAAATTCCAACTACAATGATTTGCTCGAACAAATAGAGAAAATCAAACCTGAATACAAAGTGCCATTTGAACTTCATACCAACGGATACAAGTATGAAGAAATAGCGGAACAACTGAATATACCAATTGGGACGGTGAAAAATCGTATATTCCATGCTCGGAAAGAAATTCAAAAACGATTAAGTAATTAATGGAGTGAAAAGCGTCGCCATTATAGGATCAGGATTTTCAGGTTTATCTGCCGCTGCATTTATCCAAAAAAATGGATATCAAGCAACTATTTATGAGAAAAATGAGCAAATAGGCGGTCGAGCGAGATCATTTCGGGCGAAGGGATATACTTTTGATATGGGTCCGAGCTGGTATTGGATGCCAGATGTTTTTGAGCGATTTTATCAATCATTTGGAAAAACAACTTCCGATCTCTACCAATTAAAAAGGCTATCTCCCTCGTATAGGGTAATCTTTAATGAAGATGAACATGTCGATCTTCCTTCAAATAAAGAAGAATTGTACGAATTGTTTGAATCAATTGAGCCAGGTTCTGCTGTACACTTAAAAGACTTTTTACAAGAAGCTCAGTATAAATACGAAGTGGGAATCAACCAATTCGTTATGATGCCCAGCTTATCTTTTACGGAATTCCTTAGGGCGGATATTTTAAAGGGTTTCTTTAAATTACAGTTAGTCACCTCAATTGAAAGCCACATCCGCTCAAAGTTTAAAAGCCCAAAATTGAGATCCATCCTCGAGTTTCCTAGTTTATTTTTAGGCGCAACTCCCAAAAAGACACCTGCATTATATTCTTTAATGAATTATGCCGACATGGAATTGGGTACTTGGTATCCAATGGGAGGAATGGCGAAAATTGGTGAGGGTATGAATTCAATAGCAGAAGAATTAGGGGTTTCTATAAAAACAAATTCTGGAGTTGAAAAGATTGAAGTGAGTCCTTCAAAAAAAGGCTCTATTTATGTTAATGGAAGTAAAATCGAGGCTGATGCCATCATCAGCTCGGCAGATTATCATCATACCGAGCAACATCTCCTAAACAAAACTTCGCAATCTTATTCTGAAAAATACTGGGACTCTAGAGAGCTAGCTCCTTCGGCCCTTATTTTCTATTTAGGAGTAAATAAAAAGGTCAAAAACCTTCTTCATCATAATTTATTTTTTGACGAAGATTTCAACGAACATGCAAAGGAACTATACACCACTCCAAAGTGGCCAGAAAAACCGTTGTTTTACGCGTGTGTTCCATCAAAAACGGACCCAGAAGTTGCTCCTGATGGGAAAGAAAATATTTTTATTCTAATTCCTTTAGCGGCCGATTTAAAAGAATCTGAAGAGCTTAAACAAAAGTACTTAGAGTTGGTTATAAAGAGAATGGAAAAATACACAAAGGACTCTATCATGGAATTCATTGAATACCAGCGGGCTTTTTGTGTTAGTGATTTCAAAAGTGAATATAACAGTTTTAAAGGCAACGCCTACGGATTGGCAAACACTTTAAAACAAACCGCTTTTTTGAAACCGAAAATAAAAAGTAAACGAGTAAATAACCTGTTTTATACAGGCCAATTAACAGTGCCTGGACCTGGGGTACCTCCGGCAATTATTTCCGGAGAAGTTGTCGCTAATTATGTTATAAACCAATTCAACAGATGAAAGAAATATACGACAGGGTATGTGTAAAAACGAGTGAGTTTACAACCCATTCCTACAGCACCTCCTTTTCATTAGGTATACGGTCATTATCAAAGGAGTTGAGAAGTCCGATCTGTTCAATCTATGGATTCGTTCGTTTCGCAGATGAAATTGTCGACACCTTTCACGATTATCCACAAAAGGAAATTTTGAACAACTTCCGTCAGGATACTTTTAAAGCGATCGAAATTGGTTTTAGTATTAATCCTATTTTACACGCCTTCCAACTTACCGTTAATAAATATAAAATCCCTCATAACTTAATAGAAACCTTTTTGCATAGCATGGAAATGGACTTGGAAAAGTCTGAATACATCAATACAGAAGAGTTGGATACTTATATCCTAGGTTCCGCAGAAGTAGTAGGCCTTATGTGTCTTAAAATATTTGTAAATGGAGATGAAGGTGAGTATCATCGTCTTAGCTTTTCTGCAAAAAAATTAGGAGCTGCGTTTCAAAAAGTGAATTTCTTAAGAGATTTAAAGGATGATCTTAACGGCCTAGGACGCACCTATTTCCCGTCGTTGTCAGGAAAAGAACTTACAACCGCTATTAAAAAAGAAATTGAATCAGATATTGCCTTAGACTTTACAGAAGCATTAAAAGGAATTAAAAAACTTCCTCCTTCATCTAAATTCGGGGTATTTCTAGCTTACACTTATTATTATTCCCTTTTTAGAAAAATAAAAAAACGACCAGCTTCGCAAATTTTAAACAAAAGAATTCGGATACCGAATCCGGAAAAAATGGTCATATTATTTAGTACATTTCTTAAATACAGATTAAATATAAATTTATGAGCTATCCTAAAGTTATTTTAGTCGACTCAAACGATGAGTATAAAGGCGAAATGGAAAAGATGGAAGCCCATCAAAAAGGCTTATTACATCGAGCATTCTCGATACTCATTTTCAATACCAAAGGCGAAATGTTAATTCATAGGCGTTCTGAATCTAAATATCATAGTCCTAAATTATGGACTAATGCATGTTGTTCACACCCGCAACCAAATGAAAATATAATTCAATCTGCTAAAAAACGTTTAATGCAGGAAATGGGAATTCAAGCAGATCTTAAATTTCTATTTAAATTTGAATATAGAACTGATTTTGAAAATGGACTAATTGAGCATGAATTGGATCATGTATTTGTAGGGATAACCGATAATCTCCCGGAAATTAATCCCTCGGAGGTAAGTGAGTATAAATATATCTCAATGAATCAATTAGTAGAAAGCTTGAATACTTCTCCAGAAAATTTCACTTTTTGGTTTAAGAAAATCATGGACATTTATCAAGTTGAAGTATTAGTACAAAATGGATAAAATGAATCCATTTACACCGGATACCATCATATTCTGGTTCAGAAGGGATTTAAGATTGGAAGATAACACTGCGCTTAATGCTGCTTTGGCCAGCAATAAGAAAGTAGTTCCAATTTTTATTTTTGATCCTGAAATTCTTTCACAATTAAGTACGGATGATAAGCGCCTTAGCCTTATTTATAATCAATTATCCGAAATTCATTCCGAATTACAAAAGCTAGGCTCAGGGATTCATATAATACATACTCAACCCAAAGCTTTTTTCTCAACAATAAATTGCGGTCAAGTATATTTCAATGAAGACTATGAACCATTCGCAATAAAAAGAGATCAAGAAATAGTAGACTTATTAAAATCAAAAGGAATAGAGACCAAAACTTTTAAAGATCAAGTAATCTTTTCTCCTAACGAAATCCTAAAAGAAAATGGGACTCCATATCATGTTTACACCCCATATTCCAAAAGGTGGAAAGCCCAATTCAATGATTTGCGTTTCCCGACGACGACTGTTAATCTTAATGGGTTTTTAGTTTCTGAAGCACTGAATCAAAACTTCCCTTCATTGAAATCATTTGGTTTTAAATACCAAGAAATTAAATTAAAACCTTTCCAAATCTCAGAACATTATTTAGAAAATTACGAGCAAAATCGGGACATCCCTTCTCTTGACGCTACTAGTCACTTAAGTATATTCTTGCGCTTTGGGTTCGTCAGTGTACGAACAATAGCAAGTCAAATTTCAGGTTATTGCGAGAAATTACTAAACGAACTTATCTGGCGAGAATTTTTCCAAACGATACTATTTCATTACCCCAAAGTCGTATCTGAAAACTTTAATTCATCCTTTAATCAAGTTCATTGGTTAAACAATTCCAATGATTTCGACAGGTGGAAAGAAGGCCTAACCGGTTATCCATTGGTAGACGCTGGAATGAGAGAATTAAACGCGACAGGATATATGCACAACCGGGTAAGAATGGTATGTGCTAGTTTTTTAACGAAACACTTATTAATACATTGGAGCTTGGGTGAAGCTTATTTTGCGAGTAAGCTATTGGATTACGACCTTGCCTCCAACAATGGCAACTGGCAATGGGTAGCAGGAACTGGCTGTGATGCGGCTCCATATTTTCGCATATTCAATCCGGAAATTCAACAAAAGAAATTCGACCCCAAAGAAAGCTATATCAAAAAATGGATTCCTGAATTTGGAACTCCTTCCTACCCTTCTCCCATCGTCGAACATGCCAAAGCTAGAGACCGAGCCTTGGCGACTATTCGACCTTTACGATAAAAACACCTTAAAACGCTATATTATCAATGAAAATGTATCATCTTAAAAATCAACTACCTATTAAAACCACGCAAGAAATCGCGTGGAGATTTTTATCAAATCCTAAAAATTTAGGATCAATCACACCAAAAGAAGTAGAATTTAAAATTTTAAACATCTCAAAAGATGGTGATACTTATGCCGGACAAATCATAGAGTACACCATCCGTTTGTCGAGGTTTATGCGCGTCAATTGGGTGACAGAAATCACGCATTGTCAAGCACCAAATTACTTTATCGATGAGCAGCGTTTTGGACCGTATAAATTTTGGCACCATCAACATTGGCTATCGATGGAAAATGGCCATTTAGTGATGCACGATGAAATTACCTATGCCATGCCATTTGGTTGGATAGG